>URMR01000016.1 GCA_900548935.1 uncultured Collinsella sp. | reverse complement strand
CTTGGTCTCGCGCAGCATGTAGGTGTGCTCGCCAGCCGCGGTGTAGGTGACGGAATCCATCACGATCTTGCCGTCGGCATTGTTGGTGCCGGTGGCGACTACGTTATTGCCCTCGACGAGCTCAAAACGGAACTCGCCGGCCTTGAGGTCACGGCCGTCCAAGGACTTGATCGCGGTAATCTGGTCGGTGACGCTGGAGCTCTTGGAGCCAGGCTCGTAGGAGTTGGTAAACTTCGCCTCGTCGGCGCCCTTCAGCTTATGCTCTACGCCGAGCGTGCCGTCGCCGTTGTCCTTGACGACAGTCTCGATGGTGTAGGTCGCGGCATCGTAGGTGATACCACCGACGTTGCCCCTGACCTCGCGCAGCGTGTAGGTGTGCTTGCCGGGCTTGTCGTAAGTGATTTTGTCCATGACAACCGTGCCGTCAGCGGCGTTCTTGCCGGTGGCGACGACCTTGTCGCCCTCGACGAGCTCGAAGGAGAACTCGCCTGCCTTGAGGTCGCGCCCGGTCAGGAACTTGGTCGCCTTGATCCGGTCGGTGACGCTGGAGTCCGTAGGCGTCAGGTTGTAGGCATTCTTGAACTCGGCAACCTTGGCGTCCTTCAGGACATGCTCGGCCTTGAGGGTGCCGTCGCCGTTGTCGGTGATGGTGGTCACGATGGTATAGGTCTTGCCGTCGTAAGATATACCGTTGCTGGCGGTTCCGCCGTTGACCTCGCGCAACGTGTAGGTGTGCTCGCCGGCCTCGGTGTACTCGATGGCAGTCATCGCGATCTTGCCGTCGGCGGCGTTAGCGCCGGTGGCGACGACCTTGTCGCCCTCGACGAGCTCAAAGGAGAACTCGCCGGCCTTGAGGTCGCGCCCAGTCAGGGACTTGGTCGCGGCGATCTTATCGGTGACGCTGAAGCTCTTGGGGGTCAGATTGTAAGCGTTCTTGAACTCGATGCTCTTAACGTCCTCGGCACCCTTCAGCTTATGCGTAGCCACCAGCTGGCCCTTACCGTTATCGCTGATGACCGTCACGATGGTGTAGACGTTTTCGTCGTAGGTGATGCCACCAGCGTTGCCCTTGACCTCGCGCAACGTGTAGGTGTGCTGACCGATCTCGGTGTACTCGATGGGGCTGAACGCAACGTTGCCGTTAGCGTCATTCTTTACAGTCTCGATAAGCTCCGAGCCCTCGCCCTTAACCTCGCGCAGCTCAAAGCTGAACTCGTCTGCCTCGAGGTCGCGGCCGGTCAGGGACTTGGTCGCCTTGATCTGGTCGGTAACACTGGACTCAACATGATCCGCAGCATAGGTGTTCTTGAACTCAGTCTCGCCCGAGGTCTTCGTCGCAGAAGCCTCAAGCTTGCCCTTCTCATTGGGCTTCACTGTCACGGTGAACTCTGCAACGTTGTCGCTGTAGGCGACGCCGTCGACCGTGGTCCCGGCATGCTTCTCGCTAACCTTGTAGACATACGTGCCCGGCTTGTCATAGGCAATCTCGCCGAAGCTAATGCCCGCATGGCCCTTTGTTGCAACCGCAATCTTGGACTCAGGCATCGGGGCGTTGCCCTCGGACGTCAGGCCAAACTCAAACTTGTCCTCATTCGTCCAGTCGCGTCCCTCGAGCACCTTGACCAGGCCAAAGTCGGCAGTTGTCAACGTTGTCGGCTTGGTATTGAGCGTAAAGTTAATCTTGCCGTTATTGCCCAGGTAGACATTGACCTTCGTCGCACCAGAAACAACCTTCGTGTTGTTCCACTGGGGATTGATCACGTCGCGTGCGGTGTCCGTCGGGTTTCCGCCCACACGCTCCTTGGTGATGTGGAGCTGATTGATAAAGGCGAGGCGCGCGGTGCCAGCCTTAATCGACCAGTGATCGCCATCCTTTACCAAAGCGCCTTCAAAGCTTTCAAGCTCGCTTCCCTTAACCGGGATCGAAACGGAATCATCGTACGGCGCGCCCGACGAGTTCTGCGCCATAAACCCGTCTTTGTACCAATAAGTCTTAGAGCCCGAAGGCTTTTCCGTTGCAAGCTTGGTGCAGGCTGCGTCCGTATAGACGGGCGTCAACTTTTGGAAGTAGTAGTAGCCGTTCGTGGCGGCAGGCTCAAAGCTTGCGACCGTATCGCCCACATCGTCGCCGGTCCACTTGTTGGCGTAGAAGCTGACGGTATTGGAATCGGCGTCCTTGTGCTTGTCGATATAATCCTGCAGCCCCGGTACGTTATTGGGAGTAAACAGATTCGCGCGCGCAATAGACTTTACGCTCGATGCATACACCACGCGGATAGGCGAAATAGCATCCGTGGAGTCAACCACAAACGTACCCGCCGACTTGTCAACGGTAAAGCGGCGCAGCGGAATGAGCGATGCAGGAATCTTGACCGTCACGATGTCGCCGCGCTGTGGATTGTTCTTGTCCGCGCGATCGACCGTAATTACGAGATGGGCGAGCTCGCCGTCAAACGTATAGGTATCAATATTGCCATCGGTCGACTTGGTGGCGGCACCATAGGTCTTGCCGTTGTACTCGGCACCGGTAAAGCTATCGACCTGCATGAAGGCGCCCAGCTCGTCCTCGAATGTGATGTAGCCGGAACCGTTGGGATTGTTGCCCTCGACCTTGGTCGGGAAACCCTTGCCCGACGTAATAGCACTCGAGATGTCCTTAAAGACCTGATCAAGCTCGGCGGCGTTGGTCGCCGACTTGTAGTAGCTGGCACCGGCAATGGGGTTGCCAAAATTGACATTCCACTTCTTTCCAAAAAGGCCATGGCTTACGGACGATGTGGCCTCCGGATAGTTACTCGACACGGCATGCATGAACTTATTCTTATTGCTCGTGTCGTTGCTTGTTGGATCGTCGTCCGGCTTCGCACCGTTGAAGATACCGATGGTATAAATGGTCGCCCCGCCGCTCTTTATGGTCTTGGCGGTATTGATGGCGTCCCTAGCGACCGCGGGCTCAAAATCACGAGAGCTCGTAGGTGAGCCATCGGTGAAGAACACGACGATCTTTTGGGCATCCTTGCGGCCCGATATATCGCGAGCAAGCTCAAGGCCGTAATCAGCCTGCGTGGCGCCGGCAGGTTTGATGGAATTAACCGTGTACTTGAGGCTCATTGCGCCATCACCCGAGCACGCCGTCAACTTCTGCATCGTCTGCGAGTAGTTGTAGCTATAGCGGCCATCGCGATAGGTGTCATTGCCGATCCAGTCAGTCTTCTTTCCTGCAAACTTAACGATGGCAACCTGGTGCTGCTTGCTTGCGTCCTCAATGCTCTTGTTTTGCTCGGCAATGGTGTCGATAAAGTGGTTGGCAGCATTCTTGAGCGCATCGATACGCTTGGTAGAATCTCCACCACCCATAGGATCATCCATTGAGCCAGAGGCATCGAGCACCATCACGATGTCGAGTGGCTTGGAAACCAGCGACGTTGTGTCGGATGTCGAAGACATCGCCGAAAGCGTGGTCAAAAAGTCCGATTTCCCGTCATCGATTGCTTGGACCGTCTTATCCGTCCAAATTCGGCCGACGTTTTGCGTCGTGACCTTACTGCCGTCATAGCCGCCCGCCCAGAACTTCCAATGGTTACTGGTGTCGTGGTCGACTACCTTTGTCGCTTCCGGTCCGTCCATTCCGGCACTGGACCTGGCGTTGGCCTCGGGCAGCATGGCAAATGCTGCAGCCGACAACACCAGCACTACGGCCAGTATCACCGCCAAGAGACCCCTCGTGTGCCTACTCATCGCGTCTCCCTTCTCGCGGTCTCAGACCTTGCATCAGCCTAAAGTTACGGAATGAGACACAATTAGGACAGGTGACACATGTTCCAGATTAGGTTTTAAGCGTGAGACAAATGTCTCACCAAAGTTGAGACACGAGGGTTTTCGCAGGAAAACGGGTGCGACCCAAGATTGACGGGATAAAAGGGCCCGTTTCCCCCATCCCCAAGGGAGCAGTCGATGGCAGTCGCCACGAAACTGGCCCATCTACTATGTTTAACCCAATGCCCCCGACCATAGCCGCTTTTCATGCAAAATCGCAGGCGTTCTACCTGCGATTTTTATTTCGCATTACTTGCCATGGTTGAGGGCAGCGGCTTAAACGTAGTAGATGGGCCCATTTCGTGGCAGACGGGTCACGTGGCAGCCCTCGCAACGCCAAAATGATCCGTTTTCCTCCGTCCCCGGGGGATCAAAGGCTGTTACGGATATGGTGCCATTTCAAAACTGTGCCGGTTTACTACGATAAAAACGAGGTCACCAATCACGCGTGACTTTTTCGCAAAATTGTAAGCCGTCTACCTGCGATTTTTGTTTTGCCAAATGCGGTGTGGTTGGGGGTAGGCGATTTATCGTAGTAATCCGGCATAGTTTTGTTCGCGGAGGCTTAGCCGCACGTTCACGCGCGGGGCCGGTGGGGCAATTATGCCCCCACCGGCCCCTATTCCAGTTCTATTCCAGCGTTATTCCGGCTTGATTTCTACCGTGGGAGCCTTATCCGCCGCAACTGGAGTACGGGCGGTGTCCATAGTCAGGCAGTGCTTGGGGCAGCTCTCGATGCACTCGCCACACACCACACAAGCATACGGGTCAATCGACCACGTTCCGCCCTTGCGATCGACCGCGAGCGCGCCCGCCGGGCAGCGACGCGCGCACATGCCGCAGCAAATGCACACGTCCATGTCGTTAACGATATGCCCGCGCAGGCGCTCGGGTGCCGTCAGCTCCTCCTGCGGATAGCACACCGTGACCGGTTGCTTGACCATAGAACCCAAGGCCGTCTTGGCAAATGTCAGTAAACTCATGCCGCGCCTACCTTTCCGTGCAGCTAATGCAGGGGTCGATGGTCAGGATAATCATGGGCACGTTGGCAAGGAGCACGCCCTGCAGCGCATGCGTCAGACCCGCCAGGTTTTGCGACGTCGGAGTGCGCACGCGGAAACGGTCCAGGTTCTTGGTGCCGTTGCCGCGCACATAGTAATACGCCTCGCCACGCGGCTGCTCAATCACAACCTCGCCGCGCGCGCCGTCGGCCGGCGTGAGCTTGGTGCGTCCACCGATGCCGTCGTGCGGAATCTTGCCCACAAGCTCCCTGATGATGTCCATGGCCTGCGTGACCTCGGCACAACGCACCTGGCAGCGGGCATAGCAGTCGCCGTCGGTGGCAATGATGGGCTCAAATGCAGCCAGGTCCGCATAGGCGCCGTCGCCAAACATGCGCACGTCGTAGTCCACGCCCGAGGCGCGCCCAAACGGGCCGACCATCGAAAGCTCCAGCGCATCCTTCTTGCTGATCACGCCCACGCCATGCAAGCGCTCGCCGCAGCTATTGTCGTCCAAAAACGTATGCACCAGGGCCTCGTAGTCGGAACGCATGGCATCGAGCGTCTGGACAATGCCTGCCAGCTCGGAGTCCTCGATGTCGTGCTTAAGGCCGCCGATCTCGTTAATCGAAAGGATCACGCGCCCGCCGCACGTGCTCTCGAAGATCTTGAGAATCTGCTCGCGCAGGGTCCACGAACGATAGAACAGCGCCTCGAAGCCAAAGGCATCGGCGAGCAGGCCCAGCCACAGCAGGTGCGAGTGGATGCGCGAGAGCTCATGCAGAATGGTGCGGATATACTGCACACGGCCGGGCACCTCGATGTCGAGCATGCGCTCGCAGGCGCTGGCATAGCCGTAGCTATGGCCCACGGCGCAGATACCGCAAATGCGCTCAGCGATGTAGCCAAACTGATGCATATCGCGCTTTTCGGTGAGCTTCTCGAGTCCGCGGTGCACAAAGCCGATCTGCGGAATTGCCTCAATGACGCGGTCGTCCTCGATCACCAGGTCCAGATGAAGCGGCTCGGGCAGCACCGGGTGCTGCGGGCCAAACGGAATAACGGAGCGATGTGCCATGGACCTTACGCCTCCTTTTTCTGCTTGTCGCGGGCGGCCTTGGCGGCAAGCGCCGCGCGGACCTTGGCCGCTTTCTCGGGATCCATGGCGGCGAGCTTTGCCTCCAGCTCGGCAGCCTTGAGCACGGCCTTGGCAGCAGCCTCATCGTGCTGAGCATCGAAGCCGGCAGCCGCAGCGGGCTGAGCAACGGCAGCGCCCGCAGCATCGCCAGCGCCCGCAACGCCCTCCCCCGCAGCGGCCGTGGCAGCGGCGGCCTTTTCGGCCGCGGCCTTGCGCGCTTTGGCCTCTGCGGCCGCGCGGACCTTCATGGCCTTCTCGCGCGCGGCCTTCACCTCGGGCGTGATAACGCTCATGGGCTCGGCAGTCGAGACATGGTAGAAAAAGCCCTTAAAGTCGAGCTGCATGTCGGTGATGGCAAGACCAAACAGGTCGTGGGCCTCATTTTCAAACGGAAACACCGCCGGATAATATGAGCTGATGGACGGAATCTCCTGATACTGGTCGATACCCTCAACCACCAGGTTCTCAATCGCGTAGTTGCCGTCCTGCGCAATATGCTCCTGAGCAGCACGAACGTTGATAAACGTATAGATCAGGCGGTACGTGCCGTCGTCGACGTTGCGCTCGGCGTGCATTTGCACAAAGCGCGCGCCGATGCCCTTGAACGCCTGGACATGCGACAGGAGCTCGTCGATCCCAACGGTGGTATAGATTGCCTTTTGCATTACTCGGCCTCCTTTGCAGCGGCGGGTGCGGCGGACCTGGTGGACACGTTGGCCTCGTCACCGTCGCCGGCACCATCAGCCCCGGCCCCCGCAGCCACAAACCCGTCCTCGCACAGCTCAACGCCACCGTCCCAGGTAGCGGCGCCGCCTACGGTGAGCGGATCGCCACCGGCGCGCATCACGGCCTCCTTCTGGTCCAGGATGTCGCACGCCTCCACGATGGCATCGATCACGGTCTCGGGGCGAATGGCGCACCCGGGCGCGTACACGTCCACGGGAATCGCGCGGTCCACGCCACCGATCACGTTGTAGGCGTCGCGGAACACGCCACCCGAACACGCGCAGATGCCGCACGCCACCACGCACTTGGGCTCGAGCATCTGGTTGTAGATCTGGCGCACGACGGGCAGGTTCTGGGCATTGACCGACCCCGTCACCAAAAAGATATCCGCATGCTTGGGGTTGCCGGTGTTGACCACGCCAAAGCGTTCCGCATCGAACAGCGGCGTGAGCGAGGCCAGCACCTCGATATCGCATCCGTTGCAGCTCGAGCCGTCGTAATGAATAACCCACGGCGAGCGCGACATTTTATGATCCATGGATGCCGCCTCCTAAATAAATACGTCGACGAGGATGGGCATAAGGTTGAGCAGGCCAAACACCAGCGCCACGCCCCATCCGAGCCTAAAGCAGCTGCGCCAGGTGCTGCGGGCAAAGGTGTTGTCGATCAGGACCTCGACAAAATACGTCGCGGCCATCACGACCAGGGCGACCAGCCAGCTCACGGGGTTGTCCCAAACAAAGAACATGCCCACCCACATCAAAAACAGCACGGTCTCGCACCAGTGCATAAGGGTCATCTTGGCCAGCGTGCCGCCGCTCATCTCGGTGGCGACGCCCTGGACGATCTCCTGATGCGCGTGATGCGAGTACGAAAGGTCAAACGGCGACTTGCGCAGCTTGATGGTAAGCACCGCGAGCAGCGCGAGGAAGATAGGCGCGCTGTACACGATGATGGGGGCCGACTGCCCCGTCACTGCGATAGAGTCGAAGCTATCGGTGGCAAGGTACAGACCCACGCTCATCAGCAGAACGGCGGGCTCGTAACTCATAACCTGCAGCAGCTCGCGATCGGCACCAACCTGGGCAAACGGGCTTTGCGTCGAGGCGGACGCCAGCACCACAAAAATCGCGGCGAGCGTCACCATAAAGGCGCACAACAGCGTGTTGGAACCCGACACAAAGATGCCGCCGCCCACCACGGTAAAGATGAGCGCGCATGCCATATAGGTGTCGTCCATGGTGTTTACGCTGGCAGGGGCCTTGCGCAGCAGCTTGGCAACGTCGTAGAAGGGCTGCAGCAGGCGCGGGCCCACGCGGCCCTGCATGCGGGCCGAAAGTTTGCGGTCAAGACCGTCGATCAGGCCGCCCACGAGCGGCGCCAGCAAGGCAAACGCCACGGTGCCAATAAAGATGCCCACGACGCCCGAGCCCTCGAAATACTTACCGCGCAGCACCGAGGGCGCGCTCATGGCAAGCCGCTCGGGCCCAATCCACGCGCAACACAGCAGCGCAAACAAGATAATGCTGCAGCACACGACGCTACCCGCGGGGCCAATGCGCTTCTCGCCAAGGGCGTCCTCCGAGTACCAATTGCGCTTTTCAGCCTTCACCTCGTGTCCCATCGAGCCGCGGAAATGGCGATATTTGTCGGTTCCCACGCCCGAAAGATATACGTTTACGTGCGGTTTGTTGCTCACGCGGAATGACGTCAGCAGCACCACGGCGATAAACGCCACGATAACCACCATCAGATACATGGCGTCCTTGCCGATAACGTACGGCACGCGGCCAAACACCATGGCCAAGTAAGGCGACACCAGACCGCTCGAGATAACCGGAAACGCCACGCAGCACAGAATCAGCAGCGCGGCGATGGTGTTGAGGGCCATCCATTCGGTCTTATGGACATTGACCTCAACGTTTTGAGCCGTGGGGTCGACGCCCGAAAGCTTGGCAAGCCACTTGCCCCAGAAGAAGAACGTCGCGGCCGAGCCAAAGGCCAGCACCATGATCATGAGCACGTTGCCGGTCTGTGCAAACGCCACCAAGGCGCCCCACTTGGACACGAGCATGCCAAACGGCGCCACAAACATGCCCATGATGCCCAGCATCATCAGGCGCGTCAGGTGCGGCATGCGGCTGAACATACCGTCCATGTCCTCGATATCGCGGCTGCCGATATGATGCTCGGCCGTGCCCACGCACAGGAACAGCAGCGACTTTGCCACCGTGTGGAACAGGATCAGAAAGATGGCCGCCCATACGGCCTCGGGCGCGCCGACACCCAGGCAGGCGCTGATGAGGCCCAAGTTGGAAATGGTGGAGTACGCGAGCACGCGTTTGGCGTTGCTCTGCGAGATGGCCATGAGGGCAGCAAGCAAAAACGTGATGGCGCCCACACTCGTGACCATAAAGCCGGTTACGGGATAGATAGCATAGAGCGGGCTCAGCTTGACCATTAGGAACACGCCGGCTTTAACCATGGTTGACGAGTGCAGCAGGGCGCTCGTGGGAGTGGGGGCAACCATGGCACCCAACAGCCACGTGTGGAACGGCATCTGTGCGGCCTTGGTGAGTGCGGCGAGCGACAACAGGATGACCGGCATCACCAGCAGCGCGGATTGCGCGGTACCGGCGCCGGAAAGCTCGATCATGCCCGAGATGGTCAGCGGCATGCCGTTAACGTGCAGATACATGAGTCCGGCCAAAAACGCGATGCCGCCCAGCATGTTGAGGATGATCTGGGTAAAGGCGTTCTTGATGGCCTCGGGCGTGCGCGTGTAGCCAATCATAAGGAACGAGCACACGGTGGTGATTTCCCAGCCGCAGAACAGCCACTCAAGGTTGTCGCTCGTCACGATGACGAACATGGCCGAGAGGAACAGGAACATGAGCGCCAGGAACTGCGGGCGTCGGTCGGACACGGTCTGCCCGCGCAGCGCGGCCTCGTGCTCGTCATGGGCCTGGAAGTCCTTCATGTAGCCCAGGGCATACACGCAGATGAGGCTGCCGACGATGCCGACGGCAAGGACCATGATCACGCTCATGTAGTCTAGGTAGAGCGGCGTAGCGGTGACGACCTCGACCGCAGGCAACGCCATGGCCGCAAAGGCGAACGAGCCCACCAGCTGGACTATGCCGAGCACCGTGGCGAGCGTGCTCTTAAATTTGCGCGCGTTGTACAGGATGACGGCGCACAGAATTACGTCGATGACGGAGCTGATGATCGAGAGCACATGCGAGGTGCCGGGGGCAACCTCAAAGCTCTGCGGACCCGTGCCAAAAAACACGACGGCGACTACAACTGTCGCCGCCATAATAATGCCGGAACCTATGAGCCCCACCGCATCGCGGGCGCGGTCGCCACGCGCGAACAGCATGCCCAGCGCCGGTACCAGCGGAAACAGGGTAAGGAAATACAGTAGCGTCATACCATCACTCCCCCATGCAAAAATGCTGCAATTGTTTAACGTTATAGCTCAATTGATGAGTAGCGGCAGCGGGTTTTCGGTCAACTGGGGAGTTTTAGGCGTACGGGGCAAGGGCGCGTCCGCATTGGAGTAGAGAGGCGGCAAGAAAAATGCGCCCCCGTGGGCGCACCATCCCGTTTGCTATTCCGCCTTTTTAACACGCGGCTTATCGACCAGTGCGGCCTCACCGCTCTCGCGGTACTGACGGCACCAAGCCTTGACCGAAGACTCGCTGGGAATCTTGTGCTTGATCATGGCCTCGCGAACCGTCAAGCCGTTTTCCAGACGGTCCTTAACCACAGCGAGCTTTACATCGTACGAATAGGTATGATGATGCGAACCGGCATTGAGAACGGCGTCGGCACCGCCCACGGCATACGCGCGGGCCCACTGACGAGCCGTGGCCTGGGGAATGCCAAGCTCCGCGGCGAGGGCGCGATGACCGACCCCCTCTTGGAGGATCTCGACGGCGCGCTGCCTAACCTCAGGCGCATGCGTGCGAGTCCTAGTTGCTTCCGACATACCTGCCACTTCTTAGCCTTAACCGTTAATCTGCCTTCTTACGTGCAAGTTAGATAGTAGCATTTTACTGTTTGCTCAAAGCAGTTAATTAAAATAGACGCGGCGTTATCTGGGCATTTGGCACCAAATTACGACATTTCTTTATCGATTATTTACGCTGGTAGCCGACTCGCAGCTAATCGTCATTCGCTTGTCAACAAAATTGGCATCTCTTTATGTCCTTTGGTATAGAGGATATAGTTATTAACCCCTCCTCCAATAATTTTGAGTGATCTGCAAGGCAGTAGACGTCCTCACTCCTCATGATTACCACGCATTGCCATCCACCGGAGCAAAACAAAAGGGCGGGACCTGCTGCACTTGCAGGCCCCGCACCGATTGACACCCGACGGGGCACAGCCGGGCGAAACGGATCCGTGCTACCGTCCCGCCTGGCCGCGATGTTCAACTACAGCTCGTTGGCCGCGTGATACGCCGTGCGGATGGCGCTCGCAATGCCGGCGGTGCGCTCGCCCGAGCAGTCGCCCACGCAGGTCACGGGCACCGTCACGCCATCCAGATCAAACGCGTTGGCCTTGGAGCCCACGGCCATCACCACGTAATCGCAGGCGATCTTTACCGGCTCCTCGGCGCCGTCCTCGGTGGTGCGAACAGCCTCCACGCCCTCGTCGGTAATGGCGGTCAGGCGGGTCTTCACGTGCTGCTCCACGTTGTGCTCGGCAAAGTCGCTCATAATCAGCGGCAGAATGGTCTCGGACTCGCCCGCGGCGATCTTGTCGAGCATCTCCACGATCGCCACCTCGCAGCCGCGCTGCAGCAGGTACTCGGCAGTCTCGGTGCCCACCAGGCCACCGCCAATAACGGCGACGCGCCCGCTGAGCTCTACCTTGCCGGCCAGCACGTCCCAGCTCGAGACGACCTTGTCCGAGTCGGCACCCGGAACGGGGATGACCACGTCGTGCGCGCCCACAGCCACAATCGCGGCGTCGGCGGCGTTGAGGTCCTCAGCGGTAGCGGCATGGCTAAGCTCAACCTTCACGCCCAGGCCAGGCAGAATCTTCTCGTAGTACTCGACGGAGCGCATGATCTCGTCCTTGCGCGGAGGCGCGGCCGCCAGCACAATCTGGCCGCCCAGATGATCGCTCGCCTCGTAGACGGTCACATCGTAGCCGCGCTTGGCCGCCACGCGTGCGGCCTCCAGGCCGGCAATACCGCCGCCCACCACGGCGATCTTCTTGTCGCCCTCGCCCGGCTTAATGGCGATGGTAGCCTCGTCACCGTTCTCGGCGTTGAGCACGCACGAGATGTACTTGCGGTTTTGGATCGCGTCGACGCAGCCCTTGTTGCAGTTGAGGCACTCGCGAATGGGCTCACCCGTGGCGGCCTTCAGCGCAATGTCGGGGTCGCACATGAGCGAGCGGCCATAGGCGATGATGTCGGCCGCGCCGTCTTCCAGAATCTTCTCGCCGGCCTCGACCGAGACAACACGGCCGACGGTTGCCACCGGCACGGAGACCAGGGCCTTGACGCGCTCGGCCACCGGCAGCGTCCAGTTGTAGGGCATGGCACCCATGGGCGGAATGGTGTCGCCCATGTTGCCGGTATGATTGGCCTGTGCAACCTGGATCATGTCGATGCCCGCGCCCTCGAGCAGCTTGGCAAACTCACAGGCCTCGTCGGGCTGCAGGCCGCCCTTGCCGCGCGGCGTGCCGTCGGGGTTCTCCATGATCACGGGGAGCTTGTACTCCACCATCGGCTGCGGCGCGGCCTCCTTAATGGCGGCGATGACCTCCAGCGCGTAGCGAACGCGGTTCTCGAACGAGCCACCATACTCGTCGGTGCGCTGGTTGAGAATTGCCGAGCACAGCGAACCCACCAGACGGTCGCCGTGGACCTCGATGGCGTCGATGCCGGCCTGCTGCGCGCGGGCGGCCGAGGCAGCGATGGCCTCCTTGATCTGGGTGAGCTGCTCTACGCTCGCCTCGTTCACAAAGTACTGCATGTCGTGGTGCAGCTTGGCGTATGCCTGATTGCGGATCTCGTTGGACTCGGCCATCTTGGCGGCAAAGGTCTCCTCGTCGCCGGCGGCCTTGGCCTCCTGCGCGGCCTTGGCAGCGGCCATGGAGCCCATGACCATGCGGCCGACACCGGGCACGTCGTACTCGGGGTGGAATAGCTGCAGCGCAACCTTGGCACCGTGCTTGTGGACGGCGTCGGCCAGCGCCTTAAACGTGGGGATCTGGGCGTCGGTTGCCAGCTTGGGCGTGGGGCTCGCGGTCATGACGGGAGCGACGTCGCCGATGACGATGTAGCTCACGCCGCCACGGGCCAGGCGCTCGTAAAAAGCCAGGCTGCGCTCGCCGATGGAGCCGTCGCGCTCCTCGTAGCCGGTGGTCAGCGGCGGGAACATAATGCGGTTCTTGAGCTCAAGGGGGCCAACCGTAATGGGCTGGAGCAGCTTGGATGCAGGTGCGGTCATGGACATTCCTCTCTTGTAGGCGCGGCGGCGATGATGCCGCGTAGTTGTTTAGAGGATATGGCATGGGGGTACAGCAGCACAACGGAAATCGGCGGACAGCAGGTGGCGGCAGGTGGATGGGGTGATCCCTATCGCCGGTTTGTCTCAATCTGCAACAGCTACTCAGCAAAACCGGGTCTTACTGTTACAGATCGAGACATTCCTCTCGACCCAACCTCAACAATCTAGATCCGTAACAGCTAGACCCACTTTTGACCCCTACCTGTTACAGATCGAGACAAACCAAACCCGCCTGCTAGAAAATCTCAATCTGTAACAACAACTCGGCAAAATCCGTCCCTCGTGTTACAGATTTAGACAAACCAACCCGCCCCGCCAGAGAATCTTGATCCGTAACACCTAGCCACCCAATTCGGGCCCACCTGTTACAGATCGAGATTTTGTTTGATAGGCCGAGAATTGGGCCGAAAACACGATCCCGGGATAACAAAAAAGCTCGGAAGCAATTATGCTTCCGAGCTGCAAGTTCTTGGTCGCGGGGGCAGGATTTGAACCTACGACCTCCGGGTTATGAGCCCGGCGAGCTACCAGACTGCTCCACCCCGCAATGTCTGGGCGCCTCATGTGCGCAAGAAAGAATATTACGTGGGAGTTCGGTAAACGGCAAGGAAAATCTCGTAGAGCATAATTCCTTCATATTTAAAACCCATCAGCCCCTATCGCCGTGAACGAATCGCAGCCTAGCGCCGCCGACGGCACGTATACAATGGTGCGCGTCCTTTTACGCCGACACCTGGAGTAGACATGCTGCTCGCTATCGATATGGGAAACACGCAGACGGCCATGGGCCTGTTTGACGGAGACGAGCTGGTGCAGTCGTGGCGTATGCCCACCGACCGCTCCTATACCGCCGACGAGATCCACGTGCGCCTGATGGGTTTCTTTAAGATGTACGGCCTTTCGGTCGACGCGGTCGACGCGATCGCCTTTGCCGGCGTGGTGCCGCAGCTCTCGCGCGAGTGGCACGCCGTGGCCGACCGCATTGCCGCGGACGCCATCGTCATTGGGCCTCAGACGGCCGCCGTGACCAAGCTGCGCGCGGCGCGCCCCCAGGCCGTGGGTGCCGACCGCGTCGCCAACGCCGTCGCCGCCGAGACCTTCTACGGCGCGCCGGCAATCGTGGTGGACTTTGGCACCGCGACCAATATCGACGTCATCGACGAGGACGGTTATTACATTGGCGGAGCGATCGCGCCGGGCATCCGTATCTCCATGGACGCGCTTGCCGCCCGTGCCGCCAAGCTCGCCAGCGTGCCGCTCGAGGCGCCCGAGCACGCCATCGGCCGCGACACCGAGGAGTGCATCAAGGTCGGCGCCGTGATGGGCGCCGCTGCCATGGCCGAGGGCCTGGTCGCGCGCATGAAGCGCGAGCTGGGCCGCGAGGACGCCACCGTTATCGCCACGGGCGGCCTTGCCGGCATCGTCGCCGATTCGACCGATGCTTTCGACGTAGTCGACGGACAGCTCACCATCAAGGGTATCTGCGAAATCTACCGCCGCATGCAGGAGCTGGGGTAAGGCGGGGGCTAAAGTCGAGCACGCCCGATGCCACAGCCCCCGCAAACGTTCGCCAAGCCTATTCCTCAAAAACGAAAATTTTCCAGTTTTGAGGAATAGGACCGAGATGCCGCCCTGCAGTCACGCAAAAGCCCTCCCCGGTGCAAGCCGAGGAGAGCTTCTGTTGTCATCGTTATCTTTGAACGCGGGCGCCTCGCGTTACAGCCCGCGAATCCGTACGGCCTCGGGCGGAAACTCCTGCTCGCCGGCATCGGTCTTGATGGTCGCGCGACCCCAGATGTCCAGACCCGCAAACACACCGACCGCAAGCGGCAAACCGTTGGGCGACACCGCCGCAACTTGGCGTCCCAGCAGCGGCACCATATCGAAGTACTCGCCCAGCACGGGGGCCAGCGGACCGGCAGCGCCCTGCGGCGTGTTGGCAACAGCCGCCCAGGTGTCCACACGGGTCAGCACGGCGGCGGCCAGCGCCTCGATCAGCGCTTCGTCGGCCACGTCCACACCGAGCTCGCTCAACGCCGAACGCTCAACATCCACCGTCACGGCACCGAACATGCCCGCGGCACCAGCACCGCCGTTGACGGCGACGCGCGCGAACGACGTCTCAAACGCGGGCGCGCCGCACACGATATTGCTCGGCCACTCAATGCCCACCTTGCCGGCAAGGCCCAGCCCCGGCACCGACGCCGTGCCCACAAGCGCGTCCATCATGCCCATCGCCGCCACAAACGGCAGGCCGTGGAAGGCATGCATATTCACATCCGGGCGTACGACCAGCGAAAACGTCAACGACTCCTCGCCCGCGCTCCAAGCGCACCAGCCCGCGGACACACCCTCGCGGCCCGCGTCGCGCGCGGCGTCAAGCTCGGTGCCGGCGGCTACAACATTCATCTCAATCATCTACATACGCCCCAATTCGCCCACGATATGGCCCACGCGATCCTCGGGCTCCTTAACCTCGACGCCGTTGTAGCGGAAGAACCGCGCTGGATCGTGCATCAGGTCCTCGAGCGGCACCAGCACAAAGTCGCGCTCGCCAATGAGCGGATGCGGCAGGCGCAGCTTCTTGCCGCCATGGGTCTCGCCGTCCATCCACAGCAGGTCCAAGTCGATGGTGCGCGGGCCGTTTGCCTTGGCCTTTTTGGAGCGGTCGCGCCCCAGCTCGGTCTCAATCTTCATGAGCTCGTCGAGCAGCACCAACGGCGCCAGCTCGGTCTTAATCTCGATGACGGCGTTGGCAAACGCGTCCTGGCGCGTCTCGTAGGCCGGCTCGCTCTCGTAGATGCGCGAGCAGTTGGACACGCAGGTGAGCGGGATCTCGGCGATCATGTCGCGTGCGGCGCGGATGTTGTCGCAACGATGCCCCAGGTTGGAGCCCACGGCCACAAACGCACGGCGCGGCTGCGGTTTGGCGACAGCCCAGTAACCGTTCAGGAACTGCGCAAAACCGGTGACGTCGTGCACGCGCACGATGTTGGCACCGGCCTGGATGGCGCCCAGGCACACGCCAAACGTGGCGGCATCGCGCTCGGCGGCCTCGGTCACGCCCGAGACAGCGCCCACAAAGCGCTTGCGCGACACGGCGCACATGAGCGGATAGCCCAGTGACGCCATCTTGGCAGTCTCGCGCTGGATGACGATGTCCTCGTTAGCCGACTTACCAAAGCCCGGGCCCGGATCGATGCAGATGCGGTCGCGCGACACGCCGGCGTGGATGAGTGCGCGGGCCTGATCGGACAGAAAGCCCATGACGCGGCGCATGATGGGCGCCGAATCGGGCAAGGTAAAGCGGCGAAGCTGCGAGGTGGGCACGTAGGCCTCCTCGCGGCGGGCGCTGCGGCGCATCATGGCGGCCAGGCGGTCATTGGACTCCGATGCGGCCTCGGTGGCCTCGGGCGCAGCCTCGGGCGCGGGCGCAACGGTCTCGGCGGCAGCAGCCTGCTCGGCGGCCGGCGTCTCCTGCTCGCTTGCAGGCTCGGACGTGGGCTCCGGTTCGCCAAACGGCAACGAGGGCTGCACCACGCCGCCCGGAAGCTTGGCCTCCGACTTAGGCTCGCCCAGCAACTTGCCGCGACGGCGGCGAGCCGGCTTCTCGGCCTCACGCGCGGCCTCGGCAGCCGCCTCGCGCGCCTTCTCGGCAACAAACGCCGCGGCAGAGGTATCGAGCTGCACCGTTGCATGCGTGCGGGTGGGCGCCGCGACCTCGCCGGCGTGCATCACGATAACGCCGCAGGTGCTCGTCGCGACAAACTCGACCATCTTGGGGTCGGTGAAGCCCGTCACGTCGTTGACGATCGAGGCACCGCAGCGCACGGCCGCCTTGGCAACCGCCACGTGGCGCGTGTCGATCGAGACGATGGCACCCTCTTTGGCCAGCGCGCGCACAACGGGCAGCACGCGGCGAGCCTCCTCGTCGGGGTTGACCGGGGTAAAACCAGGGCGCGTGGACTCGCCGCCCACGTCGATGATGTCGGCGCCGGCGTCGAGCATCGCCAAGCCGTACTCGATGGCGGCATCCGGGTCGAAGTGCTCCCCGCCGTCGCTAAACGAATCGGGCGTCACGTTGAGGACGCCCATGATGCGCGGACGGTCAAAGCTGAGCTCGTACTTTCCGCACCGCCATGTCTTGCTATCGTTCGCCATGAACATCCTCCTAAAATGCCCGCGCCGCTGCGCTTGGGCGCAGGCGGCGGGGTCGCTTTGCAATCAGTTTTTCTATTGTATCCGCGCACACGGGCTAGAACGCAAACGCGGCCGCGATGTCGCAAGAAATCAGCAGGTCGGCATTTGTATCCTGATCGGTGGGAGCAAGATTGCAAATGGCCAGCGTATCGCCGGTAAAGTAACGAGTGAGGCCCGCCGCCGGATACACCACGAGCGAGGTCCCGCCCACAATGAGGGCATCGGCCGCGGCGATGGCGGCAACGGCGCCGGTCAGCACGTGCTCGTCGAGCGGCTCCTCGTAGAGCACCACATCGGGCTTGATGCGCCCACCGCACGCAGGACACACGGGCACGCCCGCGGCGTCCTCGTGCTCGCGCGAGCAAATCCACTCGGCGCTATAGACCTCGCCGCACGACTGGCAAATGTTGCGATGGACCGATCCGTGCAGCTCGAACACGCGCTGCGAGCCTGCCATCTGATGCAGGCCGTCGATATTTTGCGTCACCACGGCATTTAGCTTGCCGGCGCGCTCCAGCTCGGCCAGCTTGGTGTGGCAGCGGTTGGGCTTGGCGCCAAGCGCGATCATCTTGGTACGGTAGAAGTCGAAGAACTCGGCCGGGTGCGCTTCGTAAAAGCTATGCGAGAGCATGGTCTCGGGCGGATAGGCAAACTGCTGGTGATACAGGCCATCCACGCTGCGGAAATCGGGGATGCCGCTCGCCGTGGAAACACCCGCGCCGCCAAAGAAGACCACGCGCTTGTGGGCACCGAACAGCTCCGCCAGCGCGGCGGAGGCCTGCTTGGGATCCGTTATTGCCTGCGTCATATGAGTCCTCCGTCCTTGTTGGTCGGGCAGCGTCGGGCGACGTCCCAGCATGCGGCCTTTGGGTCAGCACGCGCGGAGCCCACCACCGCCCCTGTTGCGCTAATCTTAAGCCTGCCAACCCCGTCGAAAGGACACCATGCCTCAGACTTACACTTTCGCCTCGTGGAACGTCAACGGCCTGCGCGCCGTGCTCAAAAAGGACCCGAGCTTTATCCAGATCGCGCAAGAACTCGACGTCGATATCCTGGCGCTGCAGGAGACCAAGCTGCAGGAGGGCCAGGTCGATATTGACCTGCCCGGCTATCATCAAACCTGGAGCTACGCCGAGCGTAAAGGCTATTCGGGCACTGCGGTCTTTAGCCGCCAGGAACCGCTGCGCGTGCTACGCGCCGACGCGCTGCTACCCTACGCCGGCGAGGGCGAGGCGGCCGAGCTCGTCGCCCAAGCCGCAACCGAGGGCCGCGTCTGCGCGCTCGAGTTCGACAAGTTTTGGTTTGTGGATGTCTATACACCCAACGCGCAAAACGAACTCGCCCGCATCGACGTGCGCATGGCCTGGGACGATGCCTATCGCGACTTTTTGAGCGCACTTGAACGCGAGACCGGTAAGCCCGTCGTAACCTGCGGCGACTTTAACGTGGCGCATGAGGAGATCGACCTTAAGAACCCCAAGTCCAACCGCGGCAACGCCGGCTTTTCGGACGAGGAGCGCGGCAAGTTTACAGAACTGCTCAACGCCGGCTTCACCGATACCTGGCGCGCGGCAAACCCCGACGTCGAGGGCGTCTACAGCTGGTGGAGTTATCGTTTTAACGCCCGCAAGAACAACGCCGGCTGGCGCATCGACTACTTCCTGGTGAGCGACACGATCGCCGGCAACGTACGCGACACCGGCATCCGCGGCGACATCTTCGGCAGCGACCACTGCCCCGTCACCCTCGCCCTGGAGCTCTAGCCCCCAGCTGATCCCTCGGGGACGGAGGAAAACGGATGATTTTGGGCCTCGTGGGGGCATCCGCATGATCCGCCCGCCACGAAACGCATCCATCTACTACGTTTAGGCCACCGCCCTCAACCACAACGAACTATGCAAAAAGAAAACCGCAGGTAGAAAGCCTGCGGTTTTTCATGAAATGCGGGTGTGGTTGGGGGTATCGGGTTAAACGTAGTAGATGGCCCGGTTTCGTGGCGAGCACCCCCAACGACCCCTTAGGGACGGGGGGGAACGGATCATTTTGGCCCTCTGAGGTCAGTGACGACAGCCATATAGGCCGGCCCGTTCAAAACCATGCCGGTTTACGGGGCTAAATCGTGAACCTCCAACCACACGCAACTTGGGAATAATAAAACCGCAGGTAGACGACTCGCCTATTTTCGAAAAATGACGGTATGGTCGGTCTATGCCAATCTGGCCCCGTAAACCGGCATGGTTTTGAAATGGCACCGTAGCAGTATTGGTTCTTGTCCCGGCGCAGCCTGCCCTACAGCCCGTATTTCACGACAACACGGTTGATGCGGCGGCACCACGGCTTGTACAGGGCAGCCAAAAACACGCAGGTCGCAAGGCCGTGTGTGATATCGAACGGCACTGCCGTAGCAAGGCGCGCCACGGCGCCCGCCCACGCGAGCGGCTGCACAAAGCCGATAATGTCATACGCGTTGATCACGACGCCATAGAGCAGGCACGAAGCAAAGCCATACGCCAGCAGCGCCGGCATGCGCACGGTGCCATCGGCGCGGTCAAACGCACCCGCATGCGCCAGTGCGCCACCGATATAGCCCACCAGACCCCAGGCATACATCTGCCATGGCGTCCACATGCCCTGACCAAAAAAGAAATTGCTGGTCAACGCCGCCAACGCGCCAACCATAAAGCCGTTGCGTCGGCCAAGCGTCGCCCCCGCGATAATGGCGATGGCACTCACGGGCTTAAAGTCGGGAATGGGCCCGAACAGGATGCGCCCCGCCGCGGCCAACGCCGCCAGCACCAGCGTGGGCATAATCTGACGCAGGCCTGGACGCGATGCCTCATAGCCCGCAAAGAACAGCGCAAGCACGAGCGCCACCACAACCAGCATGGCAAGCGCCGCCTGCTCAACGCCCGCCAGCAACGCCGCAGCCATCACCGCCGGCACCGCCAGCAGCAGCGGGATCTCCATATGTTGCAATGCACGCGACAACGGCAGCCTCCATCAGACAAATGCCCGTACATGGTAGCACGCGCAAAATAGAAGCCGACCAGTCCCCCGGTCGGCCCCGACAGCCATTCGTCTGTTACGCCCGCTGCACAAGCGGCACCAAGCTCTATTCGCCCGCCACCTTAGCGGCAATCGACGCGGCAAAGGGGTCAAACAACAAGCCGCCCACAACAACAAACGCCCAGCCGCCCGTCACAAGACGTGCCCAGCGCGAAAAATAAGGCATGCCATTGACCACGCCAAAGCCCGTCTGAAAAGCAATCTCAAACAGTCCGATAAGGCAAAAGAGCAGTGTAGCGCCCACAACGGTTCCGCAGATG
Organism: uncultured Collinsella sp.; assembly: GCA_900548935.1. Taxonomy (GTDB): domain Bacteria; phylum Actinomycetota; class Coriobacteriia; order Coriobacteriales; family Coriobacteriaceae; genus Collinsella. Next base: position 973 of record URMR01000016.1, on the reverse strand, counting down.
CGCGCGCCGGGAGTACCTGGCTCAAAGCCAAAAAACTCGACGCACATGCCGACGGTTTTACCAAAGGGCGGCATAAAGCTCACAATTTGTGCAATGGCAATGGCTAAGGCAAGCTGTCCCCAAAAGCCGGTAACGCCTTGAAAATCGAGTGCAGCCTTTCCCTCGATAATCGGCAAAAACGAACACATGAGTAGAGGGTTGACGATACCATTGAGGATCGTCACGACGGTGCTCTTTTTCAACGTCAAGTAAATCAACTCCTAGTATTTTGCCAACCGGCATCGAACAAACGGGGCATGGCACTACGTAAGCGAATCGGGCGAGGGCAGAAGCGGTGACACCAGCGCCGTGGCGCCAAACAGGACGGAGCATCCCAAAAGAAGTGTTTCGTAGCTCTCGCCAATCCAGTAAGAAAGCACCACGGGAATCAAAAACGTCAATCCCAGCGAGACGGTACTCACCACACCGCCAGCGCTTCCCGCAAGGCCATCGCGCACACCGGGAAGCATGTACGGCAGCGACTGGACGACAGGCCCGGCAACGGCACTCGCGATGCCGATCGCAAACATCAGCCCCACCGATGACTGGGAAATAAAAGCTTCCCCAGCCCACATGAGCACGCCCCCGACAACCGCCGACAAAGCCATGAATGCACGGTAGTCCTTAAACTGTGCGCGCATATAGGGGCCGACCACGCTTCCGACAATCGATCCGAGGGTTACAAACGAAGCCAGGACTCCAGCGGTTTGCGGCTCGATCGAAACCTCAAGCGCCGACACCAAATAGCCGGAGTACGCCGTAGCCGACGCGAGGGCGACTCCAAGCAGCACCGCCACAAGCCAAATCATCGGCATCTTGGCCACCGTTCCAAAAGCGCCCGCCGTCGGCGCGGAGTCACCGGAGGCGTCATCGCTTGCTGCACGCACGGCGTCCGCCGACGGCGCGACAAGCAGCCACAGCAGCCCAAATACCG
>URMR01000015.1 GCA_900548935.1 uncultured Collinsella sp. | reverse complement strand
CCCCGCCAGATGACCCCGGACCGGGTGATCGCTGACCCCCAGAATGGCCGTGATGCTCTTGCGGGGGGTCATCAGGTTGTTTTCCGTGACACAGAGCCCGGCGCGGCGGGCGGTGTCCAGCGCGGCTGCCAACAGCGGCTGCACGGCAAGGGGCCAGTCCCCGTAGCCCGGGGAATAGCGCCCCGTCAGATACTTGCCCTGCCGGGCGGCCCACTGGCGCAGCTCAGCCTCAGCGGCCTTTGCAGCCTGTTCGGCCAGCGCGGAGCCCAGCGCATCCGATGCCACACCGGCGGCGATATCGCCCACACCGGCCCGGCGGATCTGGGCATCCACACCGGGGCCAAGCGTTACAGCCAGCAGCAGGGCGGCGGTGCAGCCTTCCAGATGCTTTGCCACATCTTCCCCCGCCAGAATGCCCGCCGCTGTCAGGCTGTCGGGGTCGGCCTCCAGCCAGACTGCCCGGGGCGTGGCCGCCGCCAGCAGCGGCACGGCGCATTTTTCCAGCAGCGCCTGGGTGGCCGCGTCCGCGCCGCCCCGGGCCCCGAAGTACCGCGCCGCCTGTGCAAGGTCGATGCCCTCCGGCTTTTCCAGCCGCAGCGGCATACTTGGCCCAATGCTCATCTGCCCGCCCTCCTTTACAAGAATAAAGAATAGACTTAGTATACAGCACCGGGGGCCAGCCGTCAACGATTTCAAAAGTTCCAACTTTTTTGCAATAAACCTATTGACAATCTAGGTAAATGGGGATATAATCCAGACAACAAATCCACCAACCTAGTGGGAAATTGAGACCAAGTTTCCCGGGGTCGTAGAGGATTGGGAAAATCGTTGAAAGGAGGGCACCAAAATGACGCTGATCTGGAAAAACCTGCTCCACGCGAACTTCCGTTGTGGGCGAATGTACACCACCCGGGCAGAATATGGGACCGAGCGCTGTGCATTGCCCTCTGCAGACCGAATGTGTGTGCGAATGTGATGGTAAAGCTGCCAAAGCGCTGAACCCGAATTTTGCCCGGTGCACTGAAATGGTGTCAGTGACCGGGATTTTTTATGCGTCAGAATTATACTTTAAGTACAGATAGAGAGGTTAATTACTATGTCTAACTATAAATTTGAGACCCTGCAGCTTCACGTTGGCCAGGAGCAGGCCGATCCCGCAACCGATTCCCGCGCCGTGCCCATCTACCAGACCACTTCCTATGTGTTCCGCAACAGCCAGCACGCCGCTGACCGTTTCGGTCTGGCCGATGCGGGCAACATCTACGGCCGCCTGACCAACTCCACGCAGGATGTGTTCGAGAAGCGCATCGCTGCTCTGGAGGGCGGCGTGGCTGCTCTGGCCACTGCTTCCGGCGCTGCCGCCATCACCTACACCATCGAGGCGCTGGCACAGGCCGGTGACCACATCGTGGCACAAAAGACCATCTACGGCGGCAGCTACAACCTGCTGGAGCACACCCTGACCCAGTTCGGCGTGACCACCACCTTTGTCAACGCTCACGATCTGGCCGAGGTGGAGAACGCCATCCAGCCCAACACCAAGGCCGTCTATCTGGAGACCCTGGGCAACCCCAACAGCGATATCCCCGACATTGATGCCATTGCCGCCATTGCCCACAAGCACGGCCTGCCGCTGGTCATCGACAACACCTTCGGCACCCCGTACCTGATCCGCCCCATTGAGCACGGCGCAGACATCGTGGTCCACTCCGCCACCAAGTTCATCGGCGGCCACGGCACCACCCTGGGCGGCATCATCGTGGACAGCGGCAAATTTGACTGGAAGGCCAGCGGCAAGTTCGGCAATATCGCCGATCCCAACCCCAGCTACCACGGTGTTTCCTTCGCCGATGCCGCAGGCCCTGCTGCCTTCGTCACCTACATCCGCGCCATCCTGCTGCGCGATACCGGTGCCACCATCTCCCCGTTCAATGCATTTCTGCTGCTGCAGGGCACCGAGACCCTGAGCCTGCGCATCGAGCGCCATGTGGAGAACACCAAAAAGGTGGTCGAATTCCTGGCAAACCATCCTCAGGTGGAGAAGGTCAACCACCCCTCTCTGCCCGATCACCCGGATCACGCCCTGTACGAGAAGTATTTCCCCAACGGCGGCGCATCCATCTTCACCTTCAACATCAAGGGCGGCCGCGAGGAAGCCTTCAAGTTCATTGACAACCTGAAGATCTTCTCCCTGCTGGCAAACGTTGCAGACGTGAAGAGTCTGGTCATCCACCCGGCCTCCACCACCCACAGCCAGCTGACCGATGCCGAGCTGGCCGACGTAGTCGAGCGCACGGCTGTGCTGCGTGCCGCGCAGGAGGCGGAAGACACGCCCGAGGCCAAGGCCACGCTGCCGCGCCTGCGTGTGTCCGACATTGGCGAGGCGCGCCCCGAGCCGCCGCTGGTCGTGGACACGACTGCGCCCATCCCCTGCCTGCGCCACGGCATCCCCACCAACCGCCTGGCCTACGCCATGCAGTATTTCGACCTGAGTTGCGTCGCATTTGAGGACCTGCCCTACGTGACGCTGCTCTGCCGCCTGCTCAAGCAGCTACCCACGAGCGAGCACTCGGCCGAGGAACTCGACAACTTGCTCGCCGGCAAGCTGGGCTTCTTGAGCTTTACGACCGAGGTCATGACGCAGCCCGACGTGGACGGCGTGCGCCCCTACCTGCTGGTGAGCGCCGGCGCCCTGTCCGAGAAGATCGATGCGCTGGCGAGCCTGCCGCGCGAGGTGTGGTCGAGCACGCTGTTGCTCGATGCCGACGCCGACCGCGTGCGCGATGTGCTCACGCAGATTCGCATTGGGCTTGAGCAGGGCTTTATCAACAACGGACACTCGGCGGCGCTCGGTCGCGCGATGAGCTACAGCTCGCCTTCGGCCGTGGTGCGCGAGCAGCTTTCGGGCGTGGACTTCTACCTGTTCCTGCGCGATTTGCTCGAGCACTTTGACGAGCGACTGGACGACCTGCGCGCCAAGCTTGCCGCGCTGGCAGACCGCATCTTTGTGGCCGATGGCTGCATGGCGAGCTTTACCGGCAGCGACGAGGACTTTGACGCGTACTGGGACGCCGCGGGCGGCCTGGGGCTTGGCGCGGGCGACGGTGCTGGCAGCGGCACGCTCGTGGTGCCGGCGCCGCGCGACCGTCACGAGGCTTTCGTCATCCCCAGCGACATCTGCTTTGCGGCGCGCGCGTGCGATCCGCGCCGTCTGGACATCGGCGTGACGGGCGCTTGGGCGGTTGCTGCCAACGCGCTCTCCTACGACTACCTGTGGAACGAGATCCGCGTGAAGGGCGGTGCGTACGGCTGCGGATTCCGCGCGGCCGGCGAGCGCCAGACTGCGTTCTACACCTACCGCGACCCGGCGGTCGACCCCTCGATTGAGCGCGTGGCGCGCGCAGGCGCATGGCTCGGCAGCTTTGAGCCCGACGAGGCCGCCTTCGAGGGCTTTATCGTGAGCTGCGTGAGCGGCATGGACGCGCCCGTGAAGCCGTACGCGCTCACCAAGCGCCGCAATACGACCTACCTGGCCGGGCTCGATCCGCATGCACGCGAGGAGCGCCGCGCCCAGATGCTCGCCGCCACACCCGGTGAGCTTCGCTCGCTCGGCGCCGACGTGACGCGCATCGCAGCCGAGTCGCCAACCTGTGTCTTTGGCGGCCGAGACGTCATCGCCAAGAGCAACGCCGGCTTTAACGTCATCGACCTGCTGGCCTAACGTACAAAGGTAGATTTTTGGGACATGCCCGAAAATCTACCTTTTCTTTTCCGCCGCTTGGGCGGGGCAGCTTAGCCCGTCCCACCAGTTTTGTCTCGATCTGTAACATCTAGGCGGCAATATCGGCTCCAGATGTTACAGATCGAGACGTTTCCGAATGGCGCCGGCTCTTTGTCTCGATCTGTAACAGCTAGGCCCATTTTTGCCGAGTTACTGTTACAGATTGAGACAAAGAGCCGCAGACACCCGCCCTTCAGCAAAAACCACCGCAAAGGAGACAGGTGTCTTTGTGTTGATTCGAACACTTGTTCTATAGTAGGGGTGCTTGCATCGGACTTAAATTGCAACTAGGATATAGTTGCAGAATGTGAGGCGGGATGACTCGGACCGATAAACTCATCGCCCAACTGCTTAGCTGCCCTTCGACGTATCGGTATACCGATTTTCTAAAAGTCATGGCTTCATATGGCTTTGAAATGGACAACAAAGGCAAGACATCCGGATCGCGCGTTCGCTTCTACAGGCCATCAGATGGCAGGATGTTCGTAATGCACGTGCCACATCCATCTGACGAATTGACAGCGGGGACCATTCGAAACATCGTTCGATTTCTGCAAGATGTCGGAGGTAGTCATGAGTAACGTTTTGGCATACAAGGGTTATTTCGCCCCAGTCGAGTTCGATGCCGAACAGCATGTGCTAACAGGTATGGTCACCGGCATTAGGGATGCAATTGTGTTTGAAGGCTCTACGGTTAAAGAAGTGGAACAATGCTTCCACGACGCCGTCGACGATTACCTTGAGTTTTGCGCCGAGAAGGGCAAGGAACCCGAGCGGGCTTTTAAGGGGTCGTTCAACGTAAGAACGGGCTCTGAGCTCCACAAGCAAGCAGCGCTGGCAGCGGCAAAGAAGGGTGAGTCACTCAATAAGTTTGTGACCGAAGCAATCGCTGCGGCGTTATAGCATTAACGCATAGGCTCAAACAACCACAAAGGGCGCAGTTCACAGGCATATTTGCGGTGGCTTTACTGCCCATATCGCGTTTGCCCAGATAAAACCTGCCAAAATAAACCTGTCCCTTTTTGGTAGGTTTGGGAGATAAGGTTGAGATGGATAAGGCTGAGCTGCGGCGGGCGGTGATTGCTCGGCGCGATGCTATTGATTTGGATGTTCGGGCAGCGAAGTCTGCTGTTGTATGCGCGCGGCTTGTTGAGCTGCTGGATCGCTTGGGTGCCGCGGCACCGCGCACCGTTGCCGTCTATGCCGCCATGGGTTCCGAGGTCGACCCAGCCGCGTTTGCCGCCGCAGCCGTCGCGCGTGGCTGGCGCGTGTCCTATCCGTGCATGCTCTCGGCAACAGACGCCATGGCTTGTGGCCAGCGCATGTGCATGCGGGCAGTCTCTGCCGGCGATGCGTCCGAGGCCCCGTATATTGCTCATCCCACGCGGGCCTTCGCGGCTACGGACGTCGACAGCAGCCGCTTCCCCACCGTGCCTGCCAAGGCTCTCGACATGGTTGTTGTGCCGCTCGTGGCTTTCGACCGCACCGGCGCGCGCCTGGGCTACGGCGGAGGCTGCTACGACCGCTACCTGCCTATACTCTCGCCCGCATGCCAAATCGTCGGCATCGCCTTTGACGAACAGCGCGTCGACCACGTTCCCACCGACGCCCACGACCTGCCACTGCCCAACTTCGTCAGCGCCTAGCCGCCGCCGTATCGCGCCCGCAAGATGAGCGTGGAAAATCTCCCACTTTGAGCCCCCTTACGAGCCAAAAACGGGAGATTATCCACGCTCATTCAACAAGCGTCCGAAAATCCACGCTCGTCCGTCCGATTTTCCACGCTTGTGCAGCCAAACGCCCTGCAACTGCCTCAGCACGCACGCGGCACGCCGGCGACCTTGAGCTTGCGATCGAGCTTTGTCGGATCCCTTAGATCATCCCAGCACAAGCGCACGATCTTGCAGTTATCAAGCAGCGAAAGCCTCGACTCGCGCTGGCGCTCATCGAACTGCGCCTTCGCGAGCTTGCCCTCCTCCGCCGCCTTCTCGCTTTTAACAAATCCGTCGAACTCCCCGATAATCAGCCGGTCGCCCACGCGCCACAAGTAGTCGACGCGATACGGTCGTCCCGGCTCAACCGGGTCGAACAGCTCAACTTGCAACTCCGGCGTCTGCCAGCCGCGCTCGATCATCAGGGCACGCGCCTTGGACTCGCCGCCGCTTTCCGACAGCCCATCGGCACATCGTGCAACCCTGCGCGCCGTCACAACACCGCGACGATTCAGGCCAAGCTTGTCGACAGTCTCAACGAGATGCTCCTTCGACAAAAGTTGCTCATGGAGCGCCGAATCCGCGATGATCAGCCCCTCGGCAAACGATGCATCGACCAAGCAATCCGTAATCGTTTGATCGATATCGGTTACGGCGATATCCATCTGGGTGGCCCGTGTTTGACGAGCATAGCGATGACGAATGACCTGAGAGCCCGGCGTCGTCGATTGGGCTGGCATCGCGGCGATATGGATGTGCGTCAAATTGGCATGCGAAACCGAAAGGCCATAGATAACAGCCGCCGTATAGGAGCAAAATGTCCAGTCGGGGTGCTTTTGCGCAAGCGCCCGCACCCGATGCAGATAACGCTGCCGAAACTTGAGCTCGGACCAGTATTCCGGACGCGCATACAGCCCCGGCATGACCACCTCTAGACTTCCCACCTCCGCCCGCCGCTCAATCTGCTTTGCCTCCGCCGCCGTGCGCGCGTACACGCAGCTCATCTGCTGTTCGCACGCCTTAATGTGACTTGCAAGTCTTTGATTCGCCGTCATGTTTCCCATGTCGCCTCCCAACTCTTGGAACGGCGCAAACGTACCAGACGGTTTCATGCGAAGTCTGACCAAATACCGTCCAGGCGCTGACCAAATGCTTGACGGTTTTGGACGTTTTAGACTGATGGCTTATATCTGCAGGTAGAAGTCTTGCCAAGAGATCCCTGTCTCCACATTTTGAGGCCTTGGTCCATTGGATTATCAGAAAGAAAAACCCGTCGAGATTCAAGACTACGCCAAATGCGACTTTGCCTCTGCATGCACCGTCTCTTAGCCGAGCCATCGGCATCTACATGCCTAAAAAATGAGCGTGGATAATCTCCCGTTTTGAGCCTAGTTTTGAGCCAAAAGTGGGAGATTATCCACGCTCGATTTGTAAACGTCCGAAAATCCACGCTCGTGTGTCCGAAAATCCACGTTCGTCACGCCGCAAGCACAGCAACGGCCGCAGCAGCAACCACAGCTACAGCCGCAGTCTAGTGCTCCTCGCCGGCGCGGGCCAGGTCGTAGGGCGTGGTCTGGTAGACGTAGTAGTTGAGCCAGTTGGTATAGAGCAGCTGAGCCTGGCTGCGCCAGACGTTGCGCGGCTCGGCGGTGGGATCGTCGCCCGGGAAGTAATGCGCCGGCACCTGAGGGTTGAGCCCGCGCTTCACGTCGCGCTCGTACTCCAAGCGCAGCGTGTCGGTATCGTACTCGGGGTGGCCAAAGACAAAGAAGCGACGGCTGTCGGTCGACTTGACGATGTACAGGCCCACCTCATCGGACACGGCCACGACCTCAAGCTGCGGCTCGGCCTCCACGTCCTCGCGGCGCACATCGGTGTTGCGCGAATGCACGGCATAGAAACGGTCGTCAAAGCCGCGGACTAGCGGGCTTTGCGGCTTCACCAGATAATGCTCGAACACGCCGCTCGCCTTTGCCGGCAGGTCGTACTTCTGGATACCGTAATGATGGTAGAGCCCCGCCTGCGCGCCCCAACAAATGTGCAGCGTAGAGTGTACGTGCGTAGTGGACCAATCCATGATCTGGCAGAGCTCGGGCCAGTAGTCGACCTCCTCGAACGGCATCTGCTCCACGGGCGCGCCCGTGATGATCAGGCCGTCGTAGTGAATGTCGCGGATGTCGTCGAACGTGCGGTAAAACGTCTCCAGGTGGCCGGCGCTCACGTGCGTGGCCTCGTGCGTCTTGGTGCGCAGCAGGTCCACCTCCACCTGCAGCGGCGTGTTGGAGAGTTTGCGCATAATCTGCGTCTCGGTGGCAATCTTGGTGGGCATGAGGTTGAGGATGAGCACGCGCAGCGGACGGATGTCCTGGTGCAGCGCGCGGTACTCGGTCATGACAAAGATGTTCTCGCTCTCGAGCTGCGCGGCGGCAGGGAGGGCGTCGGGGATGCGAATGGGCATAGATGCTCCTTATGAGTCAGTTGCAGCTATGGTACAACGACCGACCCCATCTGCGCGAGTGTATCGCCCCGAGACACCGCCAGTGGTCCAAAACAGCCAAAAGTAGAGATTAAGGCATGTCCCAAAAATCTACCGCGCTTTAGCCTGGCAAAGTGGCAGCAGGAAGCTACAATGGTTCGACGCGAAAAACTCGGCCGAAAGGATACGTATATGTACCAGACGTGTAAGATCGGTGTGGTCGGCCAGGGCCACGTAGGAGCACATGTCGCCAACAGCCTGCTCATGCAGGGCATTGCCGATGAGCTGTACCTGTGCGATATCAACGAGGCCAAGGTGACGTCCGAGGTCCAGGACCTGCGCGACTCCCTTTCGTTTGTCCCGTACAACACCAAGATCGTCAACTGCTACGATCACTACGAGGAGTTGGCCTGCTGCGACGTCATCGTCAACGCCGCCGGCAAGGTCGCACTGGCCGCCGGCAACCGCGACGGCGAGCTGTTCTTTACCACCGACGCCACCCGCACCTTTGCCAAGCGCATCGTCGACGCCGGCTTCGACGGCATCTTTGTGAGCATCTCCAACCCCTGCGACGTCGTGTGCACCGAGCTGTGGCACCTGACCGGCTACGATCCCAAGAAGATCATCGGCTCGGGCTGCGGCCTGGACTCCGCCCGCCTGCGCACCGAGATCTCCAAGAAGGTCGGCGTGAGCCCCAAGTCCATCGACGCCTACATGATCGGCGAGCACGGCTTTAGCCAGCTTGCCGCCTTTAAGGCCGCGACCATCGCCGGCAAGAGACTCAACGAGCTTCAGGCCGAAAACCCCGACAAGTACGCCTTCGACCACATGGAGGTCGAGGAGCTTGCACGCAAGGGCGGCTATGTGACCTACCAGGGCAAGCAGTGCACCGAGTACGCCGTCGCCAACTCCGCCGCACGCGTCTGCGCTGCTGTTCTGCACAACGAGCACGCCGTGCTTTCGGCCTCTACGCTTATGACCGGCCAGTATGGCGAGGAGGGTATCTTTACCTCCCTGCCGTGCGTGATCGGCGCCGAGGGCGTCGAGGAGGTCTACACGCTCGACCTGTCCGAGTACGAGCTCGAGGGCTTCCACAAGAGCTGCCAGCACATCCGCGACAACATCGCCCAGCTCGACTGGTGGGACGCCGAAGGCGTTGTCGGCAAGTAGACCGCTGGCTGCCGCAACTTTACGAATCTAAGCGCGATACCAAGCGGGCCGCGCCGGAAATCCCCGACGCGGCCCGCTTTTTACGCACGCTGTTTACTTGCAAATCGAAGGTGAATACTTTTCCCGGTACCTAGTACTGCTCGATGCCCATGTAGCGACGAACCTCGGGACTGTGGTCGAATACCTTGCCGCGAGCGGCACGCAGCTCGCAGCTCATGTTGTAGAAGAAGATCGGTTCCAGGTACGAACGCACGCTGGCGGGCACCTCGCCCACGCCGTACTCGAGCGCATCGAGCACCATGACCGTATCGGTGTGCGTGTTGAGGAATGCAAGTGCACGCTCCTCCATGGGGCGGCACTCGCCCGATCCGAGCTGTACAAAGTAGAACACGCCGGGCTCGGTGGCTTCGAACGGGCCGTGGAAGTACTCGCCGGAGTGAATATAGCAGCAGTGCTGCCACTGCATCTCCATGAGCGAGCAGATGGCCATGGCGTAGGTCTGGCTAAAGTTGGGGCCGGATCCCAGGATGTAGAAGAACTTATGTTGCTGGCAGAGCTCGGCAAAACGGGCGCCCAGCTCGGCGTTGACCTTCTCGCGGGCAGCGGGCAACAGGGCATCCATCTGCTTAAGGCCGGCATACATGTCGGCGAGTGCCTCGTAGCCTTCCTGCTGGTCAAGCAGTTCGGCGGCGATCAGAGCGCCGATACCCTGCGGTACCTCGGCCTGCGGCACGCCTTCGCCCCACGGATAGACCCAGGTGGTCCACTTGCCGTTGTCGATCTTTGAGCCCTCGCAGTCGGTGAGGGCAATGACCTCGGCGTCGGCTGCCAGTGCCATCTCGCAGCCGTCAACGACCTCCTGCGTGTTGCCGCTGTGGCTGCAGGCAATAACGAGCGACTTCGGCCCTAGGCTCTTGGGGGCCATCAGACAGAACTCGCGTGCCGTGTAGACCGTCGAGGTAAACGTGGTGGCCTCGCGCTTGAGCAGCTCGTTGGCCGGCATCAGGTCGATCATCGAACCGCCACAAGCGATCCAAAAGACATTCTCGATCTTGCCCTTGCGCTCGATGATTTCCTGAACCAGATCATGTGCGTTCATCCTGATGTTCCTCCTTGTGGGGCGGCTTTGAGCGACGGCGGATCGTACCTGCTGTCGTTCTATGTTGTCCTATTTATAACACGTGCAACAACGCCCGTGAAGTCATCTCGGCAAATTTGTTCTATGTTGTTCTATCTGTGGACGTTAGATGTCGAAGACGTAGCGCGAGCCCACGATCTTTTGGCGTCCGAGCAGCAAGGGCCGCTCGTCCGCATCGGTAAAGTACGCCTCCATATAGAAGAGTGGCTCACCGACCGGGATCTCGAGCAGTGGCGCGACTTGAGCGTCGGCAAGCGCAATCTCCACGGTACAAGGGTCGGATTTGAGCGGCGCGCGGCCCGAATGCTCGGCAACGAGCGCAAAGATTGAGTTATCGGTGAGGTCCTCGTCGGCAAGCGTCTGCAGATAGGGATGGTCGGCCAGCACAAAGGCGTTGTTCTCGAGCATGACGGGCACGCCGTCTGCCGTGCGCACACGCTCGACCACGATGAGCTCGCAGCCGGGTTCCACCCCAAAAAACGCCGCGTCCTCGCGCGTCGCCGCAACCACCGTGCGCGACACCAGGCGTGCTCCGGCCACCATGTCGTTGGCGGCGCAACCCTCGGAAAAGCTCTGAACGTCACCCTTCTGGACAATCTTGCGTTTGAGCTTGGGCGCACACACAAACGTGCCCCTCCCCTGCTGGCGGTTGAGATACCCCGCGCGCGACAGCTCCTCGATGGCGCGGCGCACGGTGACGCGTCCCACACCATAGGACTTAGCGAGCTCCATCTCGGAAGGAATGCGCGAGCCGGATGCGTACACGCCGCGCGCGATCTCGCCCTTTAGGTCGTCCATAACCTGCTGGTACAGCGGCACGGCGGACACCTCAGTGCGCTCGGTTTTATCGTCGGATGCCATCGTTATGCTCCATTCCGTGCATGCTCGGACTCAAACTCTTCAATCGCCGCCATAAACTGCTCGCCAAAGGCATCGGCCTTTTTCTCGCCAATACCGTTGACCTGGATAAGCTCGTCGCGTGTCTGAGGTCGTAGGCGGCACAGGCCGCGCAGGGCCTTGTCAGAGAAGACCATGTACGGCGCCATCTCCAGCTCGGTCGAAATCTCCTTGCGCAGGGCACGCAGGCGCTCGAACAGCTCGGCATCGTCACCCACGCGCGGGCGCTGATCTAGCTCGGCCTCCTCACGCAGCAGATCCACCGCGCGGCGGGCACGGGCCGAGGCCTTGTGCTTGGACGCACGACGCTTAACGGTAAAGGCAAACGCCTCATCCTCGACCTCGGCGGCACGCGGGCCCAGCCCCACGACCGGGTACTGCCCCTGCGAGGTAGCCAGATAACCGCGGCCGCACAGCTGGCCGATGATGTCCTTGATACGCCCGACCGATTCGCTCGACAGCTCACCATAGCCGCGGTCCTCGTCCAGATGCATCTGGCGAATGCGCTCGGTGTTGCCGCCGTGGAGCACATCGGCGATGAGCGACTTGCCAAAGCGCATGGGACGCGTGGCCACATAGCGCACGGCAGCGCGGGCCATATCGGTGACGTCCTCGACCTCGAACTGCGTGAGGCAGTTGCTGCAGTTGCCGCAGCTCTCGACGTCGTCCGTGGCGGTGCCGCCCGTACTGGCCGCGGCATGCTCGGCCGCGGCCTCGTCGCCAAAGTAGCGCAACATATATTCGCGCAGACAGCCGGTGGTATTGCAATAGCCCTCCATCTGGCTGAGCAGACGATATCGATTCTGGAGCGCCCACGCGCGCTGCTCGTCGTCAAGCGCCTCATCGGCGGCATCGCCGCGGTCGATTAAAAAGCGGCGCATGCGAAAATCGTTACCGTTCCACAGCAAGTGGCAGCTTGCCGGGTCGCCATCACGGCCGGCGCGGCCCGCCTCTTGGTAGTATGCCTCGATGCTCTCGGGCACGTTGTTGTGGATCACGTAGCGCACGTTGGGCTTGTCGATGCCCATGCCAAAGGCGTTGGTGGCAACCATCACCTGGATATCGTCGTCGATAAAGGCGCGCTGGCTTTGGCGACGGGCGTCGTTGCCCATGCCGGCATGGTAGCGACCGACGCGAATGCCGCTGGGGCCCAGTGCCTCGGCAAGCTCCGCGGCCAGCGCGTCAACCGTCTTGCGGGTCGAGCAATACACGATGCCGCTCTCGCTCGAATGCGCGATCACGTAGTCGCGCACCCAGACGGTCTTGGCCTTGTCGCCCATCTCTTCGCAACCAAAGTAGAGGTTCTTGCGATCAAAACCCGTCACCACGGTCGCTGGGTTTTGCAGGCCGAGCATTTGCTGGATATCGGCGCGCACGCGCTCGGTCGCCGTAGCGGTAAAGGCCGCCACGATGGGGCGCTGCGGCAGGGAATCAATGAACTCGCGAATCTGCAGGTAGGCGGGGCGGAAATCCTGGCCCCATTGGCTCACGCAGTGGGCCTCGTCAATGGCCACGAGCGGCACGCCAATGCCACCGTCCGCCGCGGCCTCCTGCGCAAAGTCTAAAAAGCGCGGCTCGAGCAGGCGCTCGGGCGCCACGTACATAAGCTGGTAGCGGCCCTCGCGCGCCCGCTTGAGCACGGTGTTTTGCTGGGCCGGAGTAAGGCTGGAGTTGAGATAGCTGGGTCGCGCACCCGCCGCGAGCAACGCACGGGTCTGGTCCTCCATAAGCGACAGCAGCGGACTCACCACAAAGGTGATGCCGGGCAGCATGAGCGCGGGCACCTGGTAGCAAATGGACTTTCCGGCGCCCGTGGGCATAACACCCAGCGCATCGCGACCGGCAAGGATCGCATCGACCATGCGGTCCTGTCCCGGGCGAAACGAGGTGTAGCCAAAATAGGCGCCGAGCGTGTCGAGCGCCATCTGCTGCATGTTATCGGTCATGGTTTCCTAACGTCCAAGTCATCTGCCGCCGATTATACGCCGCCACGCGGACCGGTGCCGCGCGGCTGCCGGCCACGGGCAACGCAATCCAAGGCGAATGAGCGTGGATTTTTGGACACTTTCCGGATGAGCGTGGATAATCTCCCACTTTGAACCCGTCACCAAGCCAAAAACGGGAGATTATCCACGCTCATTCTGTGACTAGTCATTGGGGACGTTCTTGAATGACCAGTCGTTTAAGAACGCCCCCAACGACTAAGGAGTGTCCCCAGGTGCCGACAGAAAAGGAACGTCCCCAAGTGCCGGCCCGGCAACGCCGATGTTTTGGCGCGGACAGCGAAAGCCCGCCAGAGCGAGCAAGGTGCCTTGAAACGAGGCGGCATTGACCTTCTGGTCATGCCGCCGAAGTTGAAAGGCAGATTGCCGCTCTGGCGGGCTTGCAGCGTCAAGCCGTTACGCGGTTTGGTAAAACCGCGTAACTTACATGACCATAACGTAGCGCGATCCCACGTAGTACTGCTTACCCATCAGGACCGGCTCTCCATTGGGACCGGTAAAGCTGGCACGCAGGTTGAGCAGCGGATCGTGCGGAGCAATGCCCAACTCGGCCGCCTGCTCGGTATTGGCACGAACGGCCTCGACCGTGCGGTAGCCAACCGAGACAATCGGGATTCCGCCAACACGCTCGACCTCGGCAAAAATCGACTTGTCCTCAAGATCGGCCGTCAACAGCTCGCGGTAGGCATCAAACGGCACAAAGATGTTCTCCTCAAAGATGGGCTCGCCGTCGGCCGTACGCACGCGCTTGATATGCAGCAGCAGCGCATCCTTCTGCAGGCCAAAGAACTCCATCTCGTTTTGGCGCGCCGGCACAATCTGGCGATCGATCACGTGCGCACCGGCCTTCATGCCATTGCCGGCACACAGCGCGGTAAACGTCTGCAACGTCGAGGCGTGAAACTGGCGATTGATGTGCGGCGTGGAGACAAAGGTGCCACGGCCCTGCTGCTTAACCAGGTAGCCATCGGAGCACAGCTCCTCGACGGCGCGGCGCACCGTAATGCGGCTCACGTCGTACTGCTCGGCTAGCTCAAGCTCGGACGGAATACGCTCCTTGGGTGCATAAACACCTTTCTCGATCGCATCCTTGATTTCGTCGTAAATCTGCTGGTAAAGCGGTGCATTTTTGGGCGCAGGCATATCTAATCACTCTTATCGAAATATTGAAATAACTAATACGTATATAACGTCTAGTTTCATGTTACCTCATATTGATAAAACGATACACCCTCCCTACCAAAAAGCGACAGCTTCATTTTGGTAGGTTTTATCTGGGCAAACGAGAGCCCCTCGAAAGCAACGGGGCTTTCGAGGGGCTCGTTCGGATGGGTTGCGCAGGGCCGACAAAATGCCAATACCCTACTTGCCGTCGTCCTGCTGCAGGCTGTCCTGCTCGCAGAGGTGCGCCCGCCTGCTGGCCATACGTGCGGGCTTGTCGGGATCGGGTACGGCCGTGGGCATGGGCTCGTCGACATGACCACCCCACCAGCCGCCCACAAAGTTGAGCGTGTGGAATACGTTGATCACGGCGTCTGGATCAACGTCGCACACCAGCTTGATAATGTCCTGGCTCTCGTAGGTCGAGACAACGGTGTTCAGCAGGTACATCTTTTCGCGGCTATATCCGCCGACGACCTCGGCGCAGCTAATGCCGTGCTGAAAATGGTCAACATAGGCGGTCATGACCTCGTCTGCCTTGCGCGTCGTGATCTGCAGCGTCACGCGATCGTAGCGACGATAGAAACTGTCGATGGTCTTGGTCGAAATAAACTGGAACACGATGGAGTACGCCGCCTTGTCCCAGCCAAACATAAAGCCAAAGATCGCCAGGATAAAGCAGTTGAAACCAAAGATGACGCCCCAGATGGTCTTGCCCGTGTGGTTGGAGACCCACAGCGCGATAAAGTCGGTGCCGCCGGTGGATGCGCCGGACTTGAGCGCGATGGCAGCGCCCAGACCCGAGACCACGCCGCCAAAAATGATGAGCATGATCTTGTCGCCCAAAAACGGGGAAAAGTGAAAGATGTTGAGGAACAGCGACGAGAGCACGACCTGCATCATCGAGAAGATGACGAAGCGCTTGCTAATGCCGCTCCAGCATAGGAGCGCCACAGGGATGTTGAGCGCGAGCATACCGAGCGAGATGTCGATGTGAACGCCGCCCAGCGAGGTAACGCGATCGAGCAGGACCGCGACGCCGGTAAGACCGCTCGGAAGCAGGTCGGCGGGCTGAATGAACGCCTGGATCAGAAATGTCTGAAGAACGGCGGAAATGGTGACCGCCACGGCAGTAATGGCGCGGCGGACGATGGTGAGGCGGCCGAGCACGAGCACTCGGTCCGTGAGCTGATCGATGGCGTTCGCCACGTAGGCTCCCTTCGAAGGCAGATATAGTTGTGGGGCATGTTCGCGATTGTAGCATGGAGCGAGAGGAGGCGCTTTAATTCGCCCTCTCTCGACGACCAAAACGGGACCAGCAACCCCACGACCAAAGAGCAAAATCCAAGTGAGTAGACTTCTTACGATCTGCCGAGCACACCCAAAAATAGCCACCTCTGTGACCTGCGGTTTTACAAAGGAAGATATGTTTTGTGCTCGGCCTGCGCCAAAAAGTCTACTCACTTAGTCCGAATCGAAGCCAAACGAATCCAAATAGAGGACAAATTAAGCCAATCCGCAGCAAAAGACGCGTGAATCAGTGCTTCTCGCGGCGGATTGACGCTACAAAGCGGCCAAAATGTCGGTCAGGCTGTCGATGACAACGTCGGCGGCGGACTGATCTAGGTTGACGCCCTCGTGCGGACGCAGCGCCAGGACGCGGGCGCCGGAGCGCTTGCCGGCCTCGATGCCCAAAGGCGAGTCCTCGATAACCAGGCATTCGGCAGGCTCCACCCCCAGCGCCTCCATGGCACGCAGGTAGATCTCGGGGTCGGGCTTAAACGCACTGCACTCGTGACCGCTGATGGTGTAGTCTAGCACGTCGGCGATGCCGGCAATCTCCACCAGCTCGTCAATCAGCTCGCGATAGGACGAGCTCGCGATGGCACACTTCGCGCCACGCTCGTGCAGCTTGCGCATCACCGGCTCCGTCTGCTCGTTGAGCAGCTCGGCATACGGAACGGGATGGTCCGGGCTATAAACCTGCTTGTACTCCACGCGCAGGCGCTCGCGCAGCTCAACATCGTCGGGCACCAGTGCCTCCCAAATGGCAGGCTCGTTAGACCCCGAAAGATCGGGGATCTCGTCAAAGTGGAACCCCTTCTCTTCCATAAACGCCACGCGACGACGGTTGTAGAACCACTCGGTATCGACCAGCACGCCGTCCATATCAAACAGCACTGCCTTGATCATACGCATCTCCTCCCACCTGCCAAAAAGGGACAGGTTTATTTTGGTAGGTTTTATCTGGGGTTTGCGACGCGACAGACACGCCCTCCCCAAAGAAAAAAAGGGGACGGGGCGCAAACCCCATCCCCTCTCAATCAACCCGTAAGGTCTACTTACTTGTGATTAGTAGGAAAGCTTCCACATGTAGCGACGCATGGTCAGCGGGTGCTGACGGGCCTCGGCGATCTGGTTGCCGTACTCGCGCATAACGGCGAGGTGCAGCAGCGGGTTGAAGTAGGTGACGACGCTCGCGGGCACGGCGTCGGCCAGGCCGTAGTCCTTGGAGTCGATCAGAGCGACCTTGGCGCCCATGCGCTTAAGGAAGGTGAGGGCGCGGGCGTCCATCGGACGGGTAGCGCCATCGGACATGAAGAAGACGTAGGGCTTACCCTCGGTGGAAACCTCGAACGGGCCGTGGAAGTACTCGCCGGTGTTGTAGGCGGCGGCGTCGATCCACTGCATCTCGGTGAACAGGAAGGCGGCGTGAGAATAAGCCATCTTCTCGGAGGCACCGGAAGCCATGAAGTAGATCATCTTGTCGTCCTTGAAGTCCTCGGCGAACTTCTTGGCGAGCTTCTTGCAGTGCTGAGCGGCGTTCTCGCAGAGCTCGAAGACGTTGGTGAGGCCGGTGATCATGTCCTCGTAGTGGTCATAGCCCTCGGTCTGCTGAAGGATCTCGACAGCAAGAGCGATGGCGTAGCCGGGCTTCTCGCACTTGGCAGCGAAGTTGGCGTGGAAGCCGTGAACGATGACGTAGTCAGCGTCGACGGTCAGAGCGGAGCCAGCCTTGTTGGTGAGGGAGACGACCGGGCAGTTGTGCTTCTTGGCGGTCTTGTTGGCCTCGACGGTCTCGGGCGTGGAGCCACCGAGGGAGCAGGTGATCACGAAGGTGTGCTCGTTGACCCAGGAGGGCGTGTCGTAGTTGAACTCGTTAGCGGTGAAGATCTGAACGTTCAGCTTGTCCGTGTTGTTGGCCAGGAAGTACTTGGCGGGGTAGAGGTCGGACATGGAAGCACCGCAGCCGACGAAGGCGACGCTGTGGATCTCGTGGTTGGACAGGACGTCAGCGACGATCTGCTTAGGGAGGTTAAGGTCGATCTCGTACATCTGACACATTCCTTTCGATTTTTGCGGCGCCACATTGCCGGGCGCTCGCAGGGTTGCCGTGGTTTGGACCGAGTCGCCGGCCCGTTGAGGATGTGACAAAGGGACTGCCCTTTGTCACGTATAGGGATGGAAGCCTGCCTGGGGTATGGGATGCCAGGCAGGCCCCCGGGGGAAAGCGGTTAGACGCTTGGTCGCGACTAGGCCAGGATGCCGGCCGCGGAGAGGGCGATGCCGCCCACGATGGCGATCACGAGAAGCCAACCGGTGTTGACGTTCTTCTTGATGAGCCAGTACATAAGGCCGGTGAGGCCAAGGGAGATCATCTGGGGCATCATGCCGTCCAGGATGTCCTGGATCACGACGGTGCCCTCAGCGAACTGCAGCGGGGTGGTGGCGCCGATCAGCGTGGCGATCATGCCGCCCACGGACATAAGACCCACGATGCCGCAGACATACATGAGCTTCTCCATGAGGTCGCCGCCCTGAAGCTTGCTCAGGTACTCGTGGCCGCCCTGATAGCCCATCTTGGCTGCGAACCAAGTGATCAGCACAGAGGGGACGATGGAGATGAGCATGGCCAGGATCGGGCCCATGATGGAGCCCTGCTGAGCCAGCTGAACGCCCAGGCCAAAGGCGATAACGCGGATGGTGCCCTGGAAGAAGGAGTCACCGATGCCGGAAAGCGGACCCATGAGGGAGGTCTTGACCGCGTTGATCGAATCGGGATCGAAGTTCTCGGGATCCTTGGCGTACTCCTCCTCCATGGAGGCGGAGAGGCCCAGAATGAAAGCGCTCGTCTGCGGGGTGCAGTTGTAGAACGCCATGTGACGGTGGTAAGCCTCTTTCTTAGCAGCGAGCTGCTTGGGGTCGGACTCATCCGGATAGAGGCGATCGAGCGTGGGAACCATACCGTAGAGGAAGCCCATGTTCATCTGACGCTCGTAGTTCCAAGAGGCCTGGATGGCCCAGGAGCGCCAGAAGAACTGGCTGACCTTCTTGTTCAGGGACACGTCCTTGGTTGCGGTTGCCATAGTGTGTTCCTCCTTAGTCTTCGTCGTCTTCGAGCGGATCGTAGTCGGAATCGACACCGGCGGCTGCATGGGAACCGTTGAACTTGAAGCCCATGAAGACGACAGCCAGGCACACACCGATCAGAGCGACCGCGATGACGGACAGGTTGAGGTAAGCGGCGAGCAGGAAACCGATGAACAGGAACGGAGTCATACCCTTCTTGATCATCATGGTGAGCAGCAGGGCCAAGCCGTAGGCGGTCATGATCTTGGTCGAAACGTTAAGACCAGTGGACAGCCACTCGGGAACCATGTTGACGATGGCCTGAACCAGGTCGGTGCCAACAAAGACGGCGAGGAAGATCGGCAGGAAGTACATGACGGCGTACAGACCGGAGCCGGCGCAGATGTGCATACGGTAGGCGGTCTTGAACTTTCCGTTATCGATCGCGCTATCGGCCACATGGGTGAGGGCGGCGATGATGGAACGGAACACGATGCCGAGGAGCTGACCCAGGACGGCGACCGGGATGGCGATCGTCATGGCGGTCTCGGCGGAAGCATCGGTCAGGCACGCAAAGGCAGCGGCCACGATGCCGCCCAGGACCATATCGGGCGGAACGGCGGCGCCGACCTGCACCAGGCCCATGGACACGAGCTCGACGGCGGCACCGACGGCAAGGCCGGTGGGCACATCGCCCAGCAGCAGACCGACGAGCGTAGCGCCAACGAGGGGCTGCTCGAAGTTAAGACGACCGAGCAGGCGGGAGTCCCACATGCAGAACACGCCGACGAGGCCGACGAGCACCGCACTGATGAACGTATTCATACCCTTCTCCTTTCAGTCAGGCAAAAGCCTGGTTGATTACAGCTTGGCGTCGATGTCGACGCTCTGATACGTAGGGGTCTGCTGGACGTAGAGCTTGATGCCCATGTCGAGCAGCTGGTTGACGTCGGCCTTCTGGGTGGCGTCGAGGAAGACGGAGCTGTCCTTGCCGCCGACCTGATCGGCACCGTCGTGGTTGGCGGTGGCGCCCAGGTTGATGGCGTCGAGCTTGTAGCCCTGGCAGAACTGCAGCATCTCGGCGGTGTTGCCAAAGACGAACATGACGCGCTCGCCGAGGGTGTTGAGCTTGTCCATCTTGGCGAGGGCACGCTCGACGGTGAAGACGTTCAGACGCACGCCCTGGGGCTTGGCCAGCTTAAGAGCGCCCTTCTTGATGTCATCGTTGGCGGCAGCGTTGTCGACGACGATGATGCGCTCGGCCTGAACCTTGGTGGTCCAGGTAAAGACGACCTGGCCGTGCAGCAGACGGTAGTCAAGACGTGCGAGGACGATCTTGGCGGGACCGGAGCTGTGACGGGGCGCCTTGGCCTTCTTGGCGGGAGCCGCAGCGGCCTCGACCGGTGCGTTGGGGTTAGTCAGACCGGTGCGGGCCTCGTTGATGAGGGCCGCGAGCTCGGCGCCCTTGACGGGGACGGGGCTCATAGCGAGCGTGAGCGCCAGCGGGATGTTGAAACCGCTGACAACCGTGAACTTCGTGCCGTTCTTGGAAAGCTCGACCATGCTGTTGTTGACCGAGCTGCCGAGCATATCGGTCAGCACATAGACGGTGTCGTCCGCGTTGAACGTGGCGATCATGGCGTCCACCTTATTGGTGATGGGCTCCTTGTCGTCACGAGCAAGCGACACGACGTGGACGTTCGACACGTCGCCGAGAACCATCTCGAGCGTGTCTTTGGCGCCTGCGGCCAGGCCGCCATGAGATGCGAGAATGATCTGATTCATCTTGCCTCCTCCTTTTCGTTATGGTCATTATAACGTCTTATACGTTGCTTATATTGCTAATTAGTATAAAGACCGTTCGCGGGTGAAAATCGACCGTTGACGGGTTTAACGTACTTGAAACGTTGGGGCTGGATAGGCCGGCGCTGGCTGGATAACCCCAGGTCAGACGCCGCGCACAATCCTCTATCGCACGAAGTACCAGGGGCTTTCCTGCACGGTGGGCTCCAGCGCGATGCCGGTGCGTTCCTTAAACAGATCCATGTCCTGAGATTTTTCGGTCCACCACGCGTTGGGCTTAAAGGTCATGCTCTCAACAACATGACCGACAAACACACTGTTGCGCAGCTTGGAGAAGTCGGTGTTCATGATCAGGATGGACGCGAGCACCAGCACGATGCCCAGGACCTTGATCGCGCCGGCGGGCTCGGCGTAGACACCAATGCCCACCAGTACGGTGACGACCGTCTCGAAAGACATTACGACGGGAACTTTCGATGTCTCGAGCCCCATGGACAGACCCTGCATATACAAGATGTAAGCCACGGCTGTGGGGATGAGTCCAAAGCCAAGGAACAGCAGCAGCAGCTGTGGCGACATTGCCGCGGCGACATCCGGCCACGGAGCCGCGATAGCCGCCATAACCGCACCGCCAAAAACAAAGCCCCAAAACGTGACAGCCAGCGGGTGGACCGTCTTGGTTGCTATCCGGCTAAACACCGCGAGCGACGCACCACAAAGACCTGCAATCACGCCCGACGTGACGCCCCAAACCGAAAAATGGAAACCGGAAAGGTCGCCATTGGTCACTGCAAGCACGCAGCCAACGATGTTAAAGACAATGGCAACGAGCTTGTTGGGGGTCACGTCCTCGCGATAAAGCACGCGGCCGAGCATGACGCCAAACACCGGCGAGGTGTAGAGCAGCACCGAGGCCGTAGACATACCCACCTCGCGCATGCACTCGTAATAGCAGGTGTTGGCGGCGGCCAAACCGACGATACCGACAAGCGCGCAGGGAACAAGCTCTTTAGGGCTTGCCTTGAACAGGGCCAGCGGACCCTGAGCCACGGTAGACCCCTCACCCGGACGGCAGCCCATAAACATCAGGACCGGCGCCAAGATAAGCGCTCCGACCAACAAGCGAAAGGCAGCCATGCTCTGGGACGAAACGCCCATGGCCGAGATGCCGTTTACAAAGATTCCGATGCTGCCCCACATAAGCGCGGCGATTAGCACCAGCACATAGCCCAGATTGCTTTTCTTCAACGCAGCCTCCTCGGTATTGTTTCCAATATGTTTCATACTACGTTATAGTCGTTATATACATTTTTCAAGACACAAATCGCCGAACGGAAAAATCTGCTTCCCCACATACTCATTGGGTACTCATTGGGGACGTACTTAAATGACTACTCATTGGGGACGTACTTAAATGACTAGTCGTTTAAGAACGTCCCCAACGACTAGAACTGTCCCCAACTGTCGGCAGAGACGATATGAGCAGGACATAAAAACATTGAGAGCCCCTGCTGCATGAAAGACCG
>URMR01000014.1 GCA_900548935.1 uncultured Collinsella sp. | reverse complement strand
ACGCTCGCCCCCTACGTATTACCGCGGCTGCTGGCACGTAGTTAGCCGGGGCTTCTTCTGCAGGTACAGTCTTGACTCTTCCCTGCTGAAAGCGGTTTACGACCCGAAGGCCTCCGTCCCGCACGCGGCGTCGCTGCGTCAGGGTTCCCCCCATTGCGCAAGATTCCCCACTGCTGCCTCCCGTAGGAGTCTGGGCCGTGTCTCAGTCCCAATCTGGCCGGTCGGTCTCTCAACCCGGCTACCCGTTGTCGGCACGGTGGGCCGTCACCCCGCCGTCTACCTGATGGGCCGCGGAGCCATCCCCTCCCGTCGGGGCTTTAGCCCGGGAGCCATGCGGCTCCCGGGGGTATCCGGTATTACCCGTCCTTTCGGGCGGCTATCCCGGGGGAGGGGGCAGGTTCTCCACGTGTTACTCAGCCGTTCGCCACTCGCTTCTGCCCGAAGGCAGGTGCCGTTCGACTTGCATGTGTTAGGCGCGCCGCCAGCGTTCATCCTGAGCCAGGATCGAACTCTCCGTCCAAAATAAATGGGCCTCGAGCCCGTCCGGTCCTCACAACTGTTACGCTGATCGGTTCCGTTCGATTCATATGGTTTTAGTATAGGAAAAGGAATTTCTCGGGGCCGCCTCTCGGCGGCCTTGCGAAAAACAAATCCAAGTTAGACCATTTCAAATGGTTCGATGTCTGCCCGGATGCGACACATCTGGTGTGTCCATCCTCGCAGTATCCGGTTCTCAAGGTGCACGCCTGCGCTGGTTCCCGGTCCGACCGGGCCGCGCGGCAAGGAGATATATTGCCAGACCGGAGGGGCCCCGGGGGCGGGAATCTGGGCGCACACATTTCCTACACAACTATGCCTCTGACTGACGTTTGCCAGTCGTTTGCTACCGCTCGCCGAGCACATCTTTATATAGAGAGGCCCCTTGGCTAGAGCCGATATGCACCCCTGGCCAAAGCGCAGCCGGCATCCAGCAGCTCATCGCGCTCCTCCACCGAAAAGCCCTCGGCGTACACGCGCACCACCGGTTCGGTCCCGCTGGGACGGATCAGCAGCCAGGTGTCATCTTCAAATGCCAGACGCAAGCCATCCATATGGCTTACGCTCTGCGGTACCTTGCCGCATATCGACTTGGGATTCACTCCGGGAAGCAGCGTGCGCAGCGATTCGGCATCCTCGGCCTCAAGACGCAAATCTCGACGTCCGTAGCTCGTCTTGCCAAAGCTCGCCTCGAGCTGATCGATAAGCACGCCCAAGGGCGCGCCGGTCTTGGCCATGAGCTCGCACAAAATCAGGCAGGCAAGGATGCCGTCGCGCTCAGGCATGTGCGCGGCGATACCGATACCACCGGCCTCTTCGCCGCCCACGAGAACGCCACCCTTCTTCATCTCGGCGGCTATATATTTAAAACCGACGGGCTTGATGACCACGCGGCAGCCGAGCGCCTCGGCAATGCGACGCACAAGCGTGGAGCATGAAAGGTTGACGACGACGCGTCCCTTCAGATCGCGATACTGGACCAAGTCGCCCAAAACGAGCGCCATGATCTGATGTGGATGTATATATCTGCCGCGCTCATCAACCGCGCCGATACGATCAGCGTCGCCATCAGTCACCAGGCCGGCGCACGCCCCGTCCTCGACAACTGCGCGCTCACAAGCATCCACCCACGGCTCGACCGGGTCGGGGCAGATATCTCCCCTATCGGTCGTCTCGCCGGCGTGAATCTCGTGGACTTCGACGCCAAGCTCTCGAAGCAAGTCGGCAAGATATCCCTGAGCAGCTCCGCCCATGGGGTCGACCACCACACGCATATGCGCGGCGCGAATGGCATCCGCGTCGACAAACGATGTCACCGCTCGCATATAGTCGGGAATGATATCTGCCGTGCGGTATTGCCCCTCGAGCCCCAGCGGCTCGGCGGCCATCGTCTCCTCGAGCTCTTCGATGACATCCTGATTGGCCGTCGAGCCATCACCCATCCGCAGCTTGAGGCATAGATAGCCCTGCGGATGATGTGAGCCCGTCACCATAAGCGCGCCGCAAGCCTCGCCGTCATACGCGGCCGCCCACGTAAGAGCGGGAGTCGGCACCGGCCGAGGCACGAGCGCGGCATCGAGCCCGTGGGCGGCAATCACACCCGCCGCGAGCTCGGCAAACTCGCGCGCTTGCGGTCGAGTGTCAAATCCTACATATACCGTTTTGCCCGGATTGGTCTTTTGCCACAACTCGCCGACGGCATCGGCGATACGGGCAACGTTATCGGCAGTGAAGTCCTCATCGACGCGAGCGCGCCAACCGTCAGTTCCAAAATGAATTATCGCGCACACGCGCAGACACCTCGCAGCGTTTGGATCATGGTACGCATGAGGTATACCCGCAGCACGCATTCGGCAACCTGCCGGCACCAGCATTCACCATTTGGGCAAATGCTGCCGAGGACATGCAAGCAATAAAAAAACCGCCCCGTATGGAGCGGTTTTGCCCTTTATATATCGAGCGCCTCGGCCATCGCGGCCGTAGTGATTGCCGTGGTTCCACAGCAACTGCCCACCATTGCGGCACCGGCATGTTTCCATTCGATGCATGCGCGCGCGAAAGCTTCGGGGCTCTCGTGCCATACGGGGCCATCCTGAGTCTGGACCGGATCGCCCACGTTGGGACGCACCGTGACGGGAGTAGTCGCCGATGCGACCATCCTGGGCACCGCCGCGTTCGCGGCCGCAAGCGAACAGCAATTAACACCAACCGAGTTTGCGCCGTGTTTTTCGGCGTACAAAACGGCTGCCTCGATGTTGAGGCCATCGCCCAACAGGTCGCCTTTATCGTCAACGACAAAACTCACCAGGACAGGCATGCCGTCGGCGGCATCTCGGGCGCCGGCAAGCATGGGCTGCAAATTACGGATAGACGTCACCGTCTCAATCAGCAGACCGTCAACACCGGCATTGAGCAAGGCGTGCGCTTGTTCGCGCGCAATGCCTCGGATTTCACGATACTCGGCAGAGTCCTCGGCAAACCACTCAATACCGATCGGGCCCATCGAGCCCAGCAGCAGCTGAGGGTGCGCCTGGCGGGCATCGTCGACGGCCCCGCGATTGACCTCCGCCACGGACGGCGAAATCTGGTCGTGCTTGAGGGCATAGCTTGATGCCTGAAAGGTGTTGGTAATGAGCACCTGCGCGCCGGCGGCGACATACAAGCGATGGATACGAGAAACGGTCTGCGGCTCTGCCAGATTCCAAAACGCCGGTGGAATGTCGGCGGCATCGTACTCACTCAACAGAACACTGCCCATGGGGCCCTGCGCCAACAAGGTCTCGCTCGACAAGCGGCGCGTAAGTTCCTCGGCACCAAAGCGGTTGTAATAACTCGTATCCATATATATCCCGCTATTCCTCGACGCTGATTCCCTGCTTTTCGAGATAGGCAAGCCAGCGGTTCATCGTGTCCTCGGATAGTGCATGCTCCATCATGCAGGCCTCGGAATCGGCTCGCTCAAATTCGACACCGAGCTCCTGAACCAAAAACGTGCGGATGAGGCGATGACGGTACCAGATAGCCGTGCCAACCTTGCGGCCGCGATCGGTCAGGACCACCTTGCCGTAGTGCGATTGCTCGACAAGTTCGGATGCCTTGAGCGCCGAAACCGCTTTATTGACCGATGCCTTGGAGACACCGAGGCGCTGCGCGATGTCGACCGATCGCACGCCGTTGGTTTCCCCCTCTTCGATTTCAATGCGAACCATGCACTCCAAGTAGTCTTCGTTCGCCACCGTCAGATGTAGTTCGCGCGAGCTATTTGTCGTATCCATGATCTTCCGTCCCTTCTGCATTCAATGGCTGATTCTACCCCATCTAAGCGTCGCGGTATGCCGTGGCATACCGTGCTACAGTTCTTGTTGCACACGACGACCAAGATTGGAGCGGTCTTTATGGAAAACACCACCACGAGCCCCGATGTCCTCGAGCGCTTTTTGCGCTACGTCCAGATCAACACGCAGTCCGAGGATGCAAACTGCGACCAGGTACCCTCGAGCGCCGTTCAGTTTGACCTTGCGAACGTGCTTGCCGAGGAGTTGTGCGAGCTGGGTGCAACCGATGCCCATGTAACCGAAAACGCCTATGTCTGCGCGCACATTCCCGCTAGCGCCGGTTCCGAGAATAAGCCCGCCCTGGGCCTGATCGCGCACCTCGACACCACCGAGGTCGCGCCGGGCGCCGGCGTAGCGCCGCACATCGTGCACTACGAGGGCGGCGACCTGGTTTGCGGCATTGTCGACGGCAAGCCCGTGTCCATGAGCACCGCCAAGCTTCCCGCCTTGAACGACCTGGTGGGCGAGGACCTGGTCTGCAGCAATGGCACAACGCTGCTGGGCGCGGACGACAAGGCGGGTGTTGCCGAAATCATGGCGCTCGTCGCGCGCATCGCGCAGGATCCCTCCCTGCCCCATCCCGCGCTCGGCATTTGCTTCTGCCCGGACGAGGAAATCGGTCATGGTGCCGAGCTGTTGGATATCGAGGCCTTCGGCTGCAAGTACGCCTACACGGTAGACGGCGGTCCGGTTGGCGAGCTTGAGTGGGAGTGCTTCAATGCCGCCGAGGCAACTGTTCGCTTTGAGGGCCAGTCCATTCACCCCGGCGACGCCAAGGGCCGCATGGTCAACGCGGGCAACCTGTTCTGCGACTTCAACGCCCTGCTCCCCTACGAGCAGCGCCCGGAATACACCGAGGGCTACGAGGGCTTCTATCACCTTGAGGGCGTCTCGGCAACGGTCGACCATGCCACGGCACGCTATATCGTCCGTGATCACGATGCCGCCAAGTTCCAGCAGAAACTCGAGCTGATGAATGCCGCCGCCTCGATGCTCAACCAGCGACTGGGCGAGGAGCGCGTAACGGTCGAGATTAAGCACCAGTACCGCAACATGGCCGAGATCGTCCGCGACTACCCGGAGCTGATCGATGTCGCCAAGGACGCCTTCCTTGCCTGCGACGTCGAGCCCCAGGTGCTGCCGATTCGCGGCGGCACCGACGGCGCGCAGCTGTCGTTCCGTGGCCTGCCCTGTCCCAACCTTTCCACCGGCGGCTATTGCTACCACGGCGTCAACGAGTTTATCCCGGTCAGCTCACTCGTAAAGATGACTGACGTCCTGCAGGAGCTCGTCGCCCGCTTCGCATAAGGAACTCGCATAATCTAGGTAAGAAAAATCGCCTCGTCCTCAAAACCGAGAACGGGGCGATTTTTGGTGCAAGAAAAGTAGTCGGCATCGCAGGTTGAGCCAACGTCAGCGAGCGCTGCCCAGAGCGAACAAGTTGGCATGAAAAAGGCAGGGCATTGACCTTCTGGTCATGCCCTGCCTTTTGAATGACAAATTGTCGCTCTGGGCGGCGCGCAGCGTCGAGCCGTTACGCGGGCTGGTAAGCCCGCGTAACTCTAATAGTTGGCTTCGTAGCCGTTGCCGTCGCCGGTAGGCTCTTCGTAGTAGTCCGAATCGCTCGAATCGCTTGAGCCATCGGAATCGTCAGAGCCAACCGATGAGGTTGCGGTACCGTTTGCGTAGTCGTCAGACGTATTGTTGCTCAGGTCGCCGATCGTGGAGCTAGAGCCGTCGGAAAGGCCCATGGTGTTGGGGCCCTTGGGATCCTCACCGGCTTCGACACGGGCCATCATTTCCTTAAGCTCGTCTTCGTAGACAAAGACATAGCTCACACCGTCAATCATAGTGCTGCCGTCGGCATACGAAGGCAGGTTGGCCGAGTAGATGCCATCGACATCCATGCCGCGCATAGCATTGACCGTAGAGACGATATCCTGAACGCTCATATCGGTTACGAGCATGTCGGACAGCGAGTTGACCAGATCAAAGATCTTGGTGGCATCAAAGTTGTTGAGGATTTGGTTGGCGAGGGCGCCAAGCACCTGACGTTGGTGGCGCATGCGCGTATAGTCGCCGTCGGCATAGGTGTAACGGCAACGGGCGTAGGTAAGGGCGGTGGCGCCATCCATGTGCTGCTGGCCGGCAGTAATCTTAATATCCAGGTGCTCGGGATCGTCGACGTCGTCGGTCGCGTTAATGTCGATACCGCCAACCGAATCAATAAGCGACTGCATGCCGTCAAAACTGACCTCGGCATAGTGAGAAATCTGAACGCCGCACAGCTCGTTGACCGCTTGGACCATGGCCTCCGCGCCGCCATACGTATGGCAGGCGTTAATCTTCATGGTCGAGCCTTTATAGACAACCTTGGTATCGCGCGGAATGGAAATAAGTGTTGCCTGCTTTTGCGTAGGGTCAATGCGAGCCAAGATAATCGAGTCGGCACGATACGTATCCTCGCCCGGACGACCGTCGGTACCAAGAAGCAGCACGTAGAACGGATCTTTTGCCTCATCGGTATCGACCAGAATCTGGCGCAGGTTGTTGGTAATGACATTGGAGTCGCCAAGCTTGCCCATGATAGTGGCAAACCACAAACCTGCAGCGGTCGTGGCACTCAGCAACACACCGAGCACGGCGATGAGAGCTACGCGGCGAACCGTGCGCCCACGACGACGCTGGCGGGCGCGCTCGGAATAGCGAGCGACGTTGTCGCGGCTGTAGATCTTGGCCTGCGCACCAGTCGAGGGTCTTCGGGTGTTATCCGCCAGGGGCTTCTTGTTAAACATAGGCAACCTGCATTAGTAGATGACGGGATCGGGGACGGTGGCATGTTCGACATGCGCGCCTAGCGCCTGCAGCTTTTCGACAAACCGCTCGTAGCCACGTTTGATGTGATGGATGGCCGAGACCTCGGTAACGCCATCGGCGATAAGGCCGGCAACCACAAGCGCCGCGCCGCCACGCAGGTCGGGTGAGGTGACCTGTGCGCCCGAGAAGCCCTTGACGCCGTGAATCATGGCGTGATGGCTCTCGATACGAATATCGGCACCCATACGCACGAGCTCGGAGGCGAACATGAAGCGGTTCTCGAAGATGTTCTCGGTAATTACGGAGCTTCCGTCGGCAAGGGCCGAAAGCACCATGATCTGCGCCTGCATGTCGGTCGGGAAACCCGGGAACGGAAGCGTCTGGATATCGACCGGCTTGATGCGCTCGACGCGATTGACGTGGACGCCGTTCTCGACACGCTCACACTCGATACCCATAAGTTCCATCTTTTTGAGCACCATGCCCAGGTGGATGGGGCAGAAGCCCGTAACATCGACGCCGCGTTCATCGGCCATGAGGGCGCCGGCGACGATGAAGGTGCCGGCCTCGATGCGGTCGCCCACCACGCAATGGGTAACGGGATGCAGCTCCTCTACGCCCTCGATGGTCACGACGGGCGTGCCCGCGCCGACGATCTTGGCACCCATCTCGTTGAGCATGTTGGCAAGGTCGACGATCTCGGGCTCGCGGGCCGCGTTGTCGATAACCGTGGTGCCCTGTGCGCGCACGGCAGCCATGATGAGGTTTTCGGTGGCACCGACGCTCGCAAACTCAAGTGTGACGGTGGTGCCGTGCAGACCCTGAGGAGCACTGGCGTTGATGTAGCCATGGGCGGTGTCGAACTCGACGCCCAGAGCCTCGAGACCCAAGATATGCATATCGATCTTGCGGGCACCCAGGTTGCAGCCGCCCGGCATGGCAATCTTGGCGCGATGGAAACGACCCAGCAGGGGGCCCATCACAGCCGTGGAGGCGCGCATCTTGGCGACAAGCTCGTAGGGAGCCTCCCAGGAATCAACCTGGGAGGTATCGATTTCGAGCGTGTGCTCATCGAGAACTTCGATCGTGGCGCCCATGCCCTTGAGCACCTTGCCCATAACGTGGACATCGGAAATATCGGGCACGTTCTGAAGCGTTGTCTTGCCCGGTGCCAGAAGCGTTGCAGCCATGAGTTTGAGTGCGGAATTCTTTGCACCCGAGACGGGCACGGAGCCTCCGATGGCGTGGCCACCCTCAACGCGGATAATATCCAAGGTCTACCCTTTCAAAAAGCATGCCCGGGGTGGCTGGGCCATCCCGGGCATGATGTGTTCGCAAATGGTCGAACGCTAAAACGTTTGACTATTGGGCAAGCTTGAGCTTACACCATGCGATTTCATTATAGAGGTAGGCGCGGCGTGCATCATCCTCCGACAAATTACCCAGCTTCTCTTCAAAACCTTGAATATCAGCTTTAACCTTGTCGGCGTCGACGGTCGCCAAATCGCAAGCGCGCTCGGCGAGGACGGTCACGACATCTTCCGCAACCTGGGCATAGCCGCCGGCCACGGCAAACGTGTGGTCGACAGTGCCCATGGCCTTATCGGAAACGCGAACGTAACCGCGGTCGATCGTGCAGATTTCGCTGGAGTGAGCAGGCAGAACGCCAAACTCGCCATCCGTAGACGGAATCGACACAAACGCAGCGTCACCCTCATAGGCGAGGCTCACGGGGCACACGATGCGGATACGCATAACCTACTTCTCCCCCATCTTGCGGGCGCGCTCGCGCACGTCCTCAATCGTGGAGGCATAGCGGAATGCCTGCTCGGGCAGGTCATCGGCCTTGCCGTCGACAATCTCGGCGAAGGAGCGGACGGTATCCTCGACGCGGACGTAGACACCGGGGTTGCCGGTGAACTTCTCGGCAACGTGGAAGGACTGCGAGAGGAACTGCTGAATCTTACGAGCACGGTTGACCGTAAGGCGCTGCTCCTCGGACAGCTCGTCCATACCCAGAATGGCAATGATGTCCTGAAGGTCGGAGTACTCCTGCAGGAGCTCCTGAACCTTGACGGCGACACGGTAGTGCTCCTCGCCGACGATCGAGGGATCAAGGGCGTCAGAAGAAGACGCGAGCGGGTCGATGGCCGGGAACAGGCCGAGCGACGAAATGCTACGCGAAAGGACTGTGGTGGCGTCGAGGTGGGTGAACGTCGTGGCAGGCGCCGGGTCGGTTAGGTCGTCCGCAGGGACGTAGACGGCCTGGACGGAGGTAATGGAGCCCGTCTTGGTCGAGGTAATGCGCTCCTGGAGATCGCCCATCTCGGTAGCCAGCGTGGGCTGGTAGCCAACGGCGGACGGCATACGGCCCAGAAGTGCGGAAACCTCGGAACCGGCCTGGGAGAAGCGGAAGATGTTGTCGATAAACAGCAGAACGTCCTGGCCGCGATCGCGGAAGTACTCAGCGGTGGTAAGGCCAGCCAGACCGATGCGCAGACGCGCTCCAGGCGGCTCGTTCATCTGACCATAGACCAAGCAGGTCTTGTCGATAACGCCCGACTCACTCATCTCGAGATAAAGGTCGGTACCCTCACGGGTGCGCTCGCCGACACCGGTGAACACCGAGGTGCCGCCGTGCTCCTGGGCGAGGTTGTTGATGAGCTCCTGAATCAGAACGGTCTTGCCGACGCCGGCGCCACCGAACAGACCCGTTTTGCCGCCACGAATGTAGGGCTCGAGCAGGTCGACGGCCTTAATGCCGGTCTCGAAGATCTCGGTCTTGGTGGTGAGCTCGTCGAAGCGGGGCGCTGCGTGGTGGATGGGGTAGAACTCCTCCACCTCGGGCATAGGCTTGCCGTCGACGGGCTTGCCCATGACGTTCCAAATGCGGCCGAGCGTCTTGGGGCCAACGGGCATCTTCATGGGCTCACCGGTATCGGTGGCAATGAGACCACGCTGCAGACCGTCGGTCGAGGACATGGCGACCGTGCGGACAACGCCGCCCGGAAGCTGGCTCTCGACCTCGAGGATCGTGCTCAGGTGACCGATCGGGGTCTCGGCCTCGACCGTGAGCGCGTTGTAGATCGGGGGCACCGCACCGTCAAACTTGACGTCAACGACAGGGCCGATGATTCGCACGATGCGACCATCACCGGCAGTCGTCTTCTTGGTGGCTTCCTCGACCGCAAGCTGTACGGTGTTATTAGCCATTACTGTTCCTCCAATGCTGAGGCTCCGCCGACGATCTCGTTAATCTCGGTCGTGATCGAAGCCTGGCGCACGCGACTATACGTGCGGGTAAGGGTCGAGATGATCGCGGTGGCGTTTTCCGTCGCGGAGTGCATGGCCTTGCGGCGTGCACCCTGCTCGGCAGCCGCCGAATCAATCAGGGCCTGGTAGATGACCGTCAGGATATACGACGGCACAAGTTTGCCGAGAACATGCTCGGGAGAGGGCACGAACTCGAACGTGGACGAGATGCGCTTAGGGGCGTCGGTCTCGTTCTTACGCGGACCGTGGGCCATAGCGATCATCTCGGGGTCGAGCGGCAGCAAATGCTCGACGCGAAGCTCCTGATCCACGCGGTTCTTGGCGTGGTGGTAGACAAGCTCGACGCGGTCAAGCTCGCCGGCACGATACGCATCGCAGATATGAGAGGAAATCATGCGAGCCTGATTAAAATCGGGCTCGGAGGAATTGCCCTCAAAGTGCATGACGACGTTTGCGCGGTCGCGGAAATACGTGGCCGGCTTGCGTCCACACGTAATGATCTCGCACTCGATGCCATCGTTCGCCCAAGAAGCGGCGAGCTTTTCGGCCGTGCGCTCCACCGTCGTATTGAAACCGCCGGCAAGGCCGCGGTCCGAGGCAATAACGACAATCAGGCCATGCTTGACGCTCTCATGCTTCTGCAGCATGGGATCGGTGCCCGAACAGGAGGCGTCGCCGGCGACCGTCAACATGACGTCGGTCAGCGCCTCCTTATAGGGCTCGGCCTGCTTGGAGCGATCGAGGGCACGACGGATCTTGGCCGTAGAGACCATCTCCATCGTGCGCGTGATCTGCTTGGTCGTGGTAACCGAGGAGATTCGCTTCTTAATGTCGCGAAGGTTGGCCATAGGGCTTAGTTCTCCTCTGATCCAGTCGTATCGGCATGGTGCTTGGCCATGAACTGCTGCTTGAAGTCACCGATAACGCGCAGGAGCTCAGCCTTGGTGTCATCGTCGATCTTCTTGGCGCGAACCTTGTCGAGCAGCGAGCCAAAGCCATTGTCCAGGTACTCGATAAGCTCAGCGCGGAAAGGCAGCACGTCGGCAATCTCGAGATCGTCGAGGAAGCCCTCGTTGCCTGCAAACAGAACTGCAATCTGCTCGCCAACCTCAAACGGCTTGTAGCGCGGCTGCTTAAGGAGCTCAGTCATGCGAGCGCCGTGGGTAAGCTGCTTTTGCGTGGCCTCGTCGAGGTCGGAGCCGAACTGCGTAAAGCCGGCGAGCTCCTGGTACGAAGCGAGGTCAAGACGAAGATTGCCGGCAACCTGCTTCATGGCCTTGGTCTGTGCGTCGCCACCGACGCGGGACACGGAGATACCCACGTCGACTGCCGGGCGCTGGCCCTGGAAGAAGAGCTCGGACTGCAGGTAGATCTGACCATCGGTAATGGAAATGACGTTGGTCGGAATGTAGGCCGAGACGTCGCCGTCCTGGGTCTCGATGATCGGCAGAGCCGTCATGGAGCCGTAACCGTTCTTCTTGGACATCTTGACGGCACGCTCGAGCAGACGAGAGTGCAGGTAGAAGATGTCGCCAGGATAGGCCTCGCGTCCGGGCGGACGATGCAGCGTCAGCGACATCTGACGGTAGGCCACAGCCTGCTTGGACAGGTCGTCGTAGATGACGAGCACGTGGCCGCCGGGGTTGGTCTCGCTGGCAGGCTTACCGTCCTCGCCGTTGTACATGAAGAACTCGCCGATAGCGGCACCGGCCATAGGCGCGATGTACTGCATAGGGGCGGAATCGGCAGCGGTTGCCGAAACGATGATGGTGTAGTCGAGCGCACCGTGCTGGGCGAGGGTCTCACGGATGTTGGCAACCGTGGAAGCCTTCTGGCCGATGGCGACATAGATGCAGACCATGCCCTTGCCACGCTGGTTGAGGATAGCGTCGATGGCAATGGCGGTCTTACCGGTCTGACGGTCGCCGATGATGAGCTCACGCTGACCACGGCCGATAGGCACCATGGAGTCGATGGCCAACAGACCGGTCTGAACCGGCTCGCACACCGGGGTACGGTCGATGACGCCGGGGGCCTTAAACTCGATAGGACGACGGTGCGTGGCGACAATGTCACCCAAACCGTCGATAGGCTGGCCGAGCGGATTGACGACGCGGCCGAGCATGGCACGGCTCACGGGGATATCCATAATGCGGCCAGTGGTGCGGCACTCGTCGCCTTCCTTGATGGAGTCGACGGCACCAAACAGAACGGCGCCGACCTCGTCACGGTCAAGGTTCTGGGCAAGGCCGAAGACGGTCTCACCGGTATCGGAGCTCTTGAACTCCAGAAGCTCGCCTGCCATGGCGCTCTTGAGGCCAGTGACGCGCGCGATGCCGTCGCCTACCTCGTCGACCGTTGAAACCTCATGCGTATCGACCGTCGCGGAGAGGTTCGTGAGCTGCTCCTGCAGTTTCTTGGCGATATCCTGGGCATTGAGGGTTTCGGACATTAGGCTTCACCTCCGTACGAATTAGCAGAGTTTGCGAGGGTCTCCTGTGCGATGCGCAGCTGCGTCTTGACGGAAATGTCACGACGCTCGCCGCGGGCCTCGAGCACCAGGCCGCCCACGATAGACGGGTCGACCTGCTCGATAAGGAATACCTTGCGGCCGAAGTCCTGCTCGCATTTCTTAGTGATGGTTTGACGCAGCTCGTCGTCGAGCGGGATCGCCGTGGTGACGGTCACGCCCACTACATCCTCGTCTTCCTCGGCAACATACTTAAAGGCAGCTGCCACCTTGGGAAGAAGGTCGAGCTGGTCGCGCTTGGACATGGTGTCGAGCACGGCGATGATCTCGGGGCTGGCGGAAGCCAGGCGCTCGATCATCTCGAGGTCCTCGAACACATGGTTCTCGGCCTTGGCGGCTTCCATGAGGGAGCGCGCGTAGGTCTCGAGCACCTTGTCCTGATAGCGGCTAGTCGGCATTCAGGCTACCTGCTTCCTGGATGTAGCGCTCGATGAGCTTCTTCTGCCCGGCCTCGTCCTCGAGTGCCTCGCCCACGATCTTGGTGGCGACGGCAACGGACAGGTCGGCGATGGAGCTCGCGGCACCGGCGTAGATGGACTTGCGCTCGTCCTCGACGGTCGTATGGGCCTTGGCGATGATCTCCTCGGCCTCCTTGTGAGCAGCCTCGATGATACGGGCGCGCTCGGACTCGGCGTCCTTACGGGCCTCGAGAACGATGTCGGCAGCCTGACGACGGGCGTCGGTGACGATCGAGTCGGACTCAGCACGCTTGGCGATAGCCTCCTGCTTGGTCTTCTCGGCCTCGTCGAGGCTCTTCTCGATCTTCTTGCCGCGCTCCTCCATGGTTTTCATGATGCCCGGCAGGGCGACCTTAGCCAGCACGATCCAGATGATCAGGAAGGCGATAAGCGCCGGGATGAACTCCGCCATCTTAGGGATGAGGATGTCCGCACCGGCGGCGCCGTCCTCGGCGAACGCGGAAACCGGCATGAGCAGCGCGGCCGCGGACGCGGAGAGTGCGATCGCGCTCTTCTGGGATGAAAGATTCATACTTGACGCTCCGTGCTATTTAACGATCAGCGCGACAACGAAGCCGATCAGAGCCAGAGCCTCGCCGAAGGCGGAGCCCATGATGAAGACGGTGAACACGCGGCCCTGGACCTCAGGCTGACGGGCCATAGCACCCGTAGCGCCCAGAGCAGACAGGCCGATAGCAAGACCAGCGCCGATAACACCGAGACCGTAACCGATAACTCCCACGATTCCTCCTTTGTCGTGCGTGTCTTATTTCACGCAGGATAACCTTTTTATAACTGCCGGGCTCCATGGGTACGGGCACCAGCGGTTTAACGAATTGCCTTACCTTTAAGGCGCGAACGGAAGACTACTCCTCCTCCGCGACTTCCTCTGCCTCAGAGACATACACGGCGGTAAGGACCGTGAAGACGTAAGCCTGGATGGCGCCGACCACAAGCTCGATCGCGTAGATCAGGATGAGGATGGCAAGCCAGGCCAGCGAAGGCAGGGCGCCGACGGCGTGGGCCGCGGAAACCTGCTGAAGCAGCGGCTGCATGAACATGCTCGCCATGATGGCGAACGAGCCCATGACCACGTGTCCTGCGAACATGTTGCAGAACAGACGGACGGCGAGCGTGATGAGGCGCAGGAAGGTCGAGAAAAGCTCGACGACCCACACAAGCACGTTCATCGGGAAGCTCACGCCCTGCGGGGCGAGGCTCTTGATGTAGCCGATCACGCCGTGAGCCTTGCATCCGTAATAGATGAAGTACACGAAGGCGAAGATGGCGAGCGCGGCGGTGGAGCCGATTGCGCCGGTGCCGGGCTTCATTCCCGGGATCAGGCCGATCATGTTGTTGATCAGGATGAACAGGAAAAGCGAGCACAGGAACGGGAAGTGCTTCTTCCAGTTCTCACCCACGACGCCCTTGCCGATATCGTTCTCGACGTACTCGATGATGTACTCGAAACCGTTGACGAAGAAGCCCTTGGGAACCAGGGTCTGCTTCTTCTTGAACACGGCCAGGACGATCAGGAGCACGATCGTGGAGACGATCAGCCAAAAAGAGTACTGCGTGATGCCGCAGCTCAGATCGCCCACGACAGGGGTGGAGCTGAACTCGCTGACCAGATGATTAATCTCATCAGGCAGCTTTTCAAAAATTTCCACGACTTACCTTTCGACCTCATGAGGATCTCGCAGCGCCTTGGCGACACGAACCGTGCAGGCGGCCATAAAGGCCACGAAGCCGATCGCCTCGCCCAGGAGGAACATGCGAAATGCCTCTCCGAACAACACAAACACAACCAAGGTAAAAACGAGCAGGGCGATTGCCGAGACCGCCAGACTCACCATGCCCTTGAGCATGTCCGCATTCTGCTTATCGTCAAGAACCGGCTTGAGCGTAAAAACAAAGGGAAGAAAGGCGATTGCGCCCGCGATGGCGCCTGCAACGATAGCGAGCAGATCGGCTATCTGAAACACTGGCGTCCTCACTTTCCTCTTTTAACGCTTCCCAGAACAGTTCCCGCCAAACATTGGTGACTATTGTACGAGCCAATCGCTAAAGTACAACCGAAAAAGCATCGGTTAATACGCACCTGTTCGTTTTCTTAAGACCTTCTTTATGCCGCAGGTACGGTAATACGTTTTTTCGCGAACCCCTCTGGGCTAAACGTCCGTTAACAGGAGTGCGCGTGGACGTCTTTTACTCGCCCGCGCGCACCATTTCTTCGTATTTGTGACCGTAGCCGACAAGGCCCGACGACTACAGCGTGCCGTAGATACGGTCACCGGCATCGCCCAGGCCGGGAACGATGTAGGCGGCCTCGTTGAGGTGGTCGTCGATGGCGCAGGTATAGATATGCACATCGGGATCTTTCTCGGTCAGCGACTTGAGGCCCTCGGGGGCCGCGACGATGCACAGCATGCGGATGTCCTTGACACCGCGCTCGCGCAGATAGCTGATAGCCATCTCGGCAGAACCGCCCGTGGCGAGCATGGGATCGACGACCAGGCAGATACGCTGGTCGATATCCTTGGGCATCTTGCAGTAATACTCATGCGGTTCGTGGGTGACCTCGTCGCGCTCCATGCCAATGTGGCCCACGCGGGCAGAGGGCACCAGGTCGAGGATGCCGTCGACCATGCCAAGACCTGCACGCAGGATGGGGACGATGGCGAGCTTCTTGCCGGCAAGCTGCTTAAACGTGGCGGTGGTGATGGGAGTCTCGACTTCGACATCCTCCATGGGCAGATCGCGCATGGCCTCGTAGCCGTCAAAAAGCGCGAGCTCGCGCACGAGCTGGCGGAACTGGTTGGTGCCGGTGCTCTTGTCGCGCAGGATCGACAGCTTATGCTGGACGAGCGGATGATCGACAAGTGTCACGCGGGACGTATCGTAGGTGACGGTCATGGGTCTTGCCCCTTTCGTTGCGGCCGCAAGATGGCCTTGCTGAGATGGCGCGCCGCGGTGCTGTTGCCGCGCGCCGTGCATAAGTTTAGCGGTTTGTTGTATCGAGTGCCCGTCGCAGCCCTACTGAGCGGTGCTGAGCGAACGCTTGACCGCATCGTGCCAACCGTCCAGGTTGCGCTCGCGACGCTCAACGGACATATGGGGATGGAACGTCTTGACGATCTGGGCGTTTTGCTCCAGCTCCTCCAGATCCTCCCAATACCCAACCGCAAGACCCGCCAAGTACGCGGCACCGATTGCCGTGGTCTCCACCGTCTCGCATTGCAGTACAGGGATATCCAGCAAGTCTGCCTGGAACTGCATGATGAACTCGTTGCGCGAGGCGCCGCCATCGACGGACAGGCGCTCGATCGAAAGACCCACGTCCTGCTCCATGGCACGCAGCACGTCATAGCTCTGATAGGCCATGGACTCGCAAGCGGCACGCACGATGGTCGCGCGAGTCGAGGCGCCGGTCAGACCGCATACGATGCCGCGGGCGTGCGCGTCCCACCAAGGTGCACCCAAGCCCGCGAAAGCGGGAACGAAGTAGCAGCCCTCGTTGTCGCTGATCGAGGAGGCGAGCCGTGCCGATTCGGATACGTTGGAGATAACGCCCATGTTGTCGCGCAGCCAGTTCATCGTTGAGCCGGCGGCAAAAATAGAACCCTCGAGCGCATAGCTGACCTTGCCGTCCGCAGCGATACCGATGGTGGAGACCAGGCCATTCTTGGATTCGACGATCTCGTCGCCGGTATTCATGAGCATAAAGCAGCCCGTGCCATAGGTGTTTTTGGTCTGGCCGGGATGGAAGCAGCAGTGACCGAACAGCGACGCCTGCTGGTCGCCCGCCACACCCATGATGGGCGGCATGTTAGTCATGATGTCGCTCGCGACGTGACCGTAGTCACCGGAGCTCCAGCGAACCTCGGGCATCATGGCACGCGGGATGTCGAAGAGAGCCAGCAGGTCATCGTCCCAGTCCAGCGTATGAATATTGAAGAGCGCTGTGCGGCTGGCATTGGTGTAGTCGGTGGCAAAGGTTTGGCCGCCGGTGAGGTTGTAGATGAGCCAGGTGTCGATGGTGCCAAACATAAGGTCGCCCGCCGCCGCGCTCTCGCGTGCGCCGTCAACGTTGTCGAGAATCCACTGCACCTTGGAGGCCGAGAAATACGGGTCGAGCGTAAGGCCGGTGCGGGAACGCACCAGCTCCTCGCAGCCCTGCTCGGCCAGCTTATCGATTGTCGAGGCGGTGCGACGGCATTGCCACACGATGGCGTTATAGATGGGTTGGCCGCTTATGCGGTCCCACACCACCGTGGTCTCGCGCTGGTTGGAGATACCGATGGCGGCGATGCGATCGGAATGAATGCCGCTCTTAAACTGGACCTCCATCATCACGCCGATCTGGCTGGCAAGCACCTCCGTGGGATCCTGCTCCACCCAGCCGGGGCGCGGGAAGCTGGTTTTGACGCTACGACGCGCCTGGGCGACGATGCAGCCGTACTCGTCGACGATGGTCGCGAGTACCGAGGTGGTGCCGCAGTCGAGCGCCATGATGTAGGAACCGCCAAAGCTAAACGAAGCATCTTCCATGCCCAGGCTGCCCAGATTCAACGACATCGCTTACACCTTTCTATTGCATCGGGTCGGACAGGACCCGCTCGATCTCTGATGCGGGAAGCGCACCTTGGCGCAGGATCTGGAGCTCGCCGTGCTGGAACGACACGATGGTTGAGGCGTCGCGACACGGGGTCTCACCGGCGTCGACGGCAACATCGACCCCCTCCAGGATGCGCTCCTCCACCGTGACAAAACTTGCCGGCGCGGGCGCGCCATGCGTGTTGGCGCTGGTGCAGGCAAGAGGGCTGCCGCAGGCGCGGATGAGCGCTTGCACCACGGGCGAGGCCGAAGCGCGCAGGGCCACGGTGTCGTCGGCGGCGCGCATAAAGGTCGGCACGCAGGGGGCTGCCTTGACCACGATAGTCAGGGCGCCCGGCCAGCATCTTCGGGCAAGCGCGCGGGCCTCTTCCGGAATATCCACGCCGTAGCGATCGAGGGCCTCGGCATCATCGACCAGCCAGGCGACCGTTTGGGTGAGGTCACGTTGCTTGAGGGTAAAGATGCGACGGTAGCCGGTACCGAGTGCGGGCACCGCGGCGCCATTGACGGCAACCTGCGGATCGCGCGGCCACGGCAGAGATTCGCTTGTATCTTGGGGCACGGCGTCCGAGAAGGCGTTAACCGCTACGGCGACACCGTAGACCGTCTCGGTCGGGATCAGCGCCAAGCCGCCACAGCCGAGCACCTCGGCCGTACGCTCAACGGCGAGCCGATGCGGCTCGCGCGCTCCCTCGTATACCCGGTAGACCGTCTGCATGTGTATGCCAGCCCCTTACGCTCTGGTGAAAGTTTGTTTACTGAGGGGCATTCTCGCACGAAACGTTCAACCTATTTGCCCAGAGCGCATGTTGGTTTGGTGAGCGGCTCTAGTAGTCGGTGAAAGTGAGGGGGTTATTGGACTGCGACGAACTTCTTTGGCCTGCCGGCGTGGCGTTCTTGGGCGGCGTAGCGCTCGATGCTGTCTATCGTTATCATCCGACGGCCGTCGACGAGTTCAACATCGAGCTTTCCTGCTTTGACCAGCGCGGTAATCCGCGAAGCGGAGACTTTGAGGTCCAGCGCTGCGTCTTTAAATGTTCGGCACGCCGCTTCCCGAGCGTCATCGTGGTCGATTTCGACTGAAAGGGCCACAACCTCGGCCGTGCGTTCGTACTCTGCCGGAGTCAAACCGTTGTTGAGGTCGTCGGCCAAAAATGCCATCAGTGCCTCGGTGGCATGGGCGATCGCTTCTTCGCGCGTATCGCCATCGGCAAAGGCGCCGGGAATCTGCGGGAAGCTAGCGCAGTAACCGTCGTCTTCTTTTATGAGAACGCAGTCATAGGTAAATCGCTGCCTCATTTTGCCTCCAACTACCATCCAGCTTGGCGACGAATACTTGCCCACGTGCCCTTCTTTGGTCGATCACCACCAGAGCCGTTCACGGTGACAACACGGTCGCCAGAAACATACTTAGCATGACTACCGACTTGCGCGACCTTCACGAATCCATCGTGCTTGAGTAGGGCAATGATCTCCCGAAAGGTAGGAGGTTGCATGGGCCGACCTCTTTCAGCCGTCCTAATTATAAACTACTTTATAATTTTTGCTAATCAGTTAATAAATATTACTGGCGCTGTTTGGGCTCGGTGACGATGGCTCGAACGATGCGGGGACGATCGGTGAGGTCGCAGACGATGCGCACGTCCGAGAGGCCCGCCTGGCGGCAGAGCTCGGCGGCGGCGTCGAGGGCGCCCTCGTAAAGCTCGCAGGCAAACAGGCCGCCAGCGCGCAGCATATAGGGCGCCGCATTGAGCAGGCGGCGGAAGATATCAAGGCCATCGGCACCGCCCTCGAGCGCCAAATCGGGCTCAAAGTCCTTGACCTCGTGCGGCAGCGAGCGCATGACGTCGGTCGGAATGTAAGGCGGGTTGGAGACGAGCACGTCAAAGGTGCCCCACTCCTCGCGGGGGATAGAGCTCACCAGGTTCGTGAGGCTGAAGGCGACCTCATCGG
This sequence comes from uncultured Collinsella sp., assembly GCA_900548935.1. Classification (GTDB taxonomy): domain Bacteria; phylum Actinomycetota; class Coriobacteriia; order Coriobacteriales; family Coriobacteriaceae; genus Collinsella. Next base: position 2,852 of record URMR01000014.1, on the reverse strand, counting down.
ACGTAAGCCCGAGCGCGTCGCGGTTTTTGGTGGCCAGGTCGATGGCGCGCGGCTCGATATCGGTAGCGGTGCAGGCGACATGGCCGCGACGCTCCCAGGCAAGGGAAAGCGAGATGCAGCCCGTGCCGCAGCCGACCTCGAGAACGCGAGCAGTGCGGGGCTCGGCTGGGGCAGGCGCAGCGGCATCCTGAGCTGAAGCCGTCTCCTGGTCGGCACCCTCGATGGCGATGCCGTATTCGTCGAGCTCGGGCTCGGCGGCTTCCGCGGCTTCGGCTTCTGCTGCCTGCGCAGCGGCTTCCTCGGCCTCGCGGTCGGCCAGTTCCTCGGCATAGGCACGGCTGCCCAGTACGTCGCCACCCAGCGCAGCCTCATCGGCGGCCGTGAGGTTGGCAGTACGGCGCTCGGCCGTCGCTCGCTCGTCGGCCAATGCGGCTTCGGCTTTGCGTGCCTCCTCGACCTCATCGTTCCAAGGAAGCTCAACACGCTGACGGGCAGCAGCCTCGGGGCTCAGCACCTCGGCATCCAGATAATTGAGGACTTCCTCAACGAGCATCTCGGTCTCGGGGCGCGGAATGAGTACACCGGGGGCGCATGCGACGTCGATCATGCGAAACTGTGTGCTGCCGGTGATGTACTGCAGCGGCTCGCCCTTGGCGCGGCGGACAACCGCCGCGTGCATGGTCTCGAGCTGCGCCGCATCGAGCGTCTCGTCCATACGCATATATAAGTCGATGCGCGTCAGACTCGTGGCTGCGCACAGCAGCCATTCGGCAGAAAGACGGGGGTGTTCCTCGCCGCGCTCGGCCAGGTACTCCTTGGTCCACTCGAGACAACGCTTGATGGTCCAGATCTCGTTTGCCATGGGGTCCTCCCCTCTTAAGCGCCAGGCGGCGCGCGAATGTCGGAGCAGATTGTACGCGAGGCCAGCGCTTGGCAAGGGACGATTGGAGGCGATTATCGAGAATCAGCCCAGATTTTTTGTTTGCCCCCGTCCAAAGTGTTCATCCGTCGACGTCTAGATTTGCATTCGTCAAGCTTTTGGCAAGGTTGCCCCAAAACTGTCCAATATCTAACCAAGAACTTGCCAAATCACTTGACGCGCGACGCACCAAAAAGAGCCCCGCGACTTCTTGGACGATTTTCCGAGCAATATTTTCAATAGCACATGAAGACTGTTAATTACTTTGAGCAGGTAGGCAGCTTAATTTCTAACAAAGCAGATTAAATAAACTCGAAAAGTAATTTACCCAACCTAGTCATTTAAGACCGTCCCCAATGACTACCTCTAAGGCGCCGCAGGTTGAGCATACCGCATCCGGAGCAAGGCAACGCCGCAGGTAGAGGACGGACAGCGAGCGCCGTCCAGAGCGAACAAGTTGGCATGAAAAAGGCGAGGCATAGACCTTCTGGTCATGCCTCGCCTTTTGAATGACAAATTGTCGCTCTGGACGTCGCGCAGCGTCGAGCCGTTACGCGGTTTGGCAAAACCGCGTAACCCGCTACACAGCCTGTGCCAGCTTCTCGGCACGCTCGGCGGCGGCGAGCGCCTCGATCACGGTACCGAGCTGGTCGCCCAAAAGGACGCCGTTGTAGGTGGAGTTGAAACCGATGCGGTGATCGGTCACGCGGTCCTGGGGCTGGTTGTAGGTGCGGATCTTCTCGGAACGGTTGCCGTGGCCGATCTGGCTCTGGCGCTCGGCACCAAGCTCTGCTTGCTGCTTCTCGAGCTCCATCTCGTACAGACGGGCGCGCAGCATCTGCATGCAGACCTCGCGGTTCTGAATCTGGGAGCGCTGCTCCTGCGACTGCACCACGGTGTTGGTGGGCAGGTGGGTGATGCGCACGGCGGAGTAGGTAGTGTTAACGCACTGACCGCCAGGGCCGGAGGCACAGTAGGTATCGATGCGCAGGTCGGATTGGTTGATCTGAACGTCGATCTCCTCGGCCTCGGGAAGCACGGCGACGGTTGCCGTGGAGGTCTGGATGCGACCCTGGGACTCGGTCTTGGGGACGCGCTGGACGCGATGCACGCCGGACTCGTACTTCATGACGGAGTAGACGCGGTCGCCCTCGACCTTGAACTCGATGGACTTAAAGCCGCCGGCCTCGCTGGGGCTGGAGTCGAGCACGGTGGTCTTCCAGCCGCGCGACTCGCAGAAGCGCTGGTACATCTTGTACAGGTCGCCGGCAAAGATGGCCGCCTCGTCGCCACCGGCGGCGGAGCGAATCTCGACGATGGTGTTCTTGTCGTCGTTGGGGTCACTCGGGATGAGCATGTACTTGATGTCTTCCTCGAGCTGGGGAAGCTTTGCCTCGTTTTCGGAGATGTCCATCTGGAGCATCTCCTTCTCATCGGCATCGGTGGTATCGTGGAGCATTTCCTTGGCGGCTTCGATGTCATCGAGCGCGCCGATGTACTCGCGCGAGGCGGCGATGAGGTCGGACTGGTGCGCGTACTCCTTGTTGAGACGCGTGAACTCCTTAATATCGGAAGCGACGGCCGGGTCGGAGAGCTTCTTCTCGAGCTCCTCGTAGGCCTTGATGATCTTTTCGAGCTTGTCGCGCATGGCAGGACTCCTTTATATGCGTGAAGATGAAAATCGGCAGAGTTGATGGGGCGCATGGCGCCACTGCGGGGGTAAGCCCGGCTAGAGCATGTCGATCTTCAGATACATGCGCATCCCTTCGCGTATAGGGTACATAGTTGCGGTCTAACCCATACATGATAGCGTGCGCAGGCAAACCTGCATATAACCCGCACGGAATGATTGGACGTAGTCGTTGGGGACGTTCCTTAACGACTAGTCGTTTAAGAACGTCCATTACAGTCGAAATTGTCAGCCTGGGACCAT
>URMR01000013.1 GCA_900548935.1 uncultured Collinsella sp. | reverse complement strand
ACCCCACTCGATGCCAAAGCCCGAACCGCACACGCTCGCCACGTAAGCGGCCAAAAAGCCGATAGCGGCTGCAATACCGCCGATAACGGGAATAAACAGCACGAGCACCGACACGGCACAGATAAGCGCCGGCAAAAAGGCAATCTGGCACACGCGCTGCAGCACGCCCGGAGTCTTGATCATATCCTCAAACGCCTGAGCCGTGCAGCCTTTGGGTACGTTCATGGCAGGTTGAGGGACAAACTGCTGAGGCTGAGGCTGACCCTGAGGGGCGGAAGCTGCAGCACCAGCATTAGGAGCACCGCACACGCCGCAGAACTTGTCGTTATCGCCCATAGGAGCGCCACACTGCGAACAGAACATCGAAATCATCCCTTCGTATCTAGAGCGAATCACCTGGATCGCAAACGATGTCTTGGTCATCATTATCACCCAAGGTGAGGACAAATACTCTTAGATGACGTATTTGCAACGCGCGAGGCGCTTTTCGATTGTTTGATGAGTGCGTCCGCGTTAGTTCGTTCCGCGGAAACCCTTGCCGACGATCTCGGAACTGTCGACAATCGTGATAAAGGCACCCGGATCGACTTCGCGCGCATAGCGGCGCAGCTGCACGGCCTCGCGACGGCTCAGCACGCTCATGATCACCGTCACGCACTTGCCCGAGAAGGCACCGTAGCCGCGACTGATGGTCGCCGTACGGTTGAGATGCTTGACGATAAACTCCTCGACCTTAAGGGGCTCGGAACAAATGACTGTGCAGACCTTACGAAGGTGAATGCTCTCGATGGCCTTGTCGACCACGAGCGTCTTGGCAAACAGGCCGAGCACGCAATACAGGCCGACACGCGGACCATACAAAAAGGCCGCGATGGCCACGATGCCGATATCGACCAACAGCAGTGCGCGACCAATCTCGAGCGTGGTGCGGCGCTTGAGGATCATGGCGAGAATGTCCGTGCCGCCCGTCGAGGCGCCAATATCAAAGACAATGGCGCTGCCGAGCGCCGGCAGTATCACGGCAAAGCACAGGTCGAGCCACATATCGCCCGTCATCGAAACATCAGTCGGAATAAAGAGCTCAAAAAACGAAACATAGGCGGACAGCGCAAACGAGGCGAAGACGCTCCACAGGATTGCCTTGCGCTCCAAAAAGATAAAGCCCAAGACGACGAGAACCGCGTTGATAATCCACATAAAGACGCCGACGGGCAGGGTCGGGAACAGCGTGGACAGAATGACCGACACGCCCGAGGTGCCGCCAAAAGCAAAGTGATTAGGGGTTTTAAACGCAACGATGGCAAAGGCCGTAAGAATCAGGCCCAGATTGAGCTCGGCGAAAAAGCGCGGGAAGCCCGGCTCCTGGCTGCGCTTTTGGCCGGCACGCTCGCCGCGCTCAATATCGGTGCGATCAACCACGCGCTCCATCGGCACCACGGGAGGACGGTGTACCTCCTCGGCAGCGCGCGATGCCGCCTCCGCCGCAGCGGCCTCGATTGCCCATGCCTTACTTTCTGTCTCGTGCACGTCGGCCATTACGGCAACCCCTCGTTAACAATTTGGAAACAATGCGCCCATTAGGGTAACGCGGAACGTGGGGATTGCAACCCTTAGTTAGACGAGCGGTATGCCTGCATCGGGGGCATATAGAAAACGGTCGACCGCACTTTTGCTTGCGCGGTCGACCGTTTAGCGTTTTCGCAGGTAAAACCTATCGAAACAAACCTGTCCCTATTTGGTAGGTTACTCGTGCTGGCTGGTGCGGTGCTCGTACTCCTCGGGGGTGATGACATCCTCGATGCGCAGGTTGACGCCCGCCACCTCAAGGCCGGTCATCGCAGCCAGACGCTCGGTCACGCGTGCCTTAACGTCGTCGAAAATCGCGGGCGCGTAGGCGCCGTACTCGATAATGACGGAAATGTTGACGACCACGCGGTTGTCATCGGTGACCTCGACCGTCACGCCCTTGGTCAGATTCTCGGCACCAAACTGCTCCTGCACAAAGTGCATGAGGTTGCCCTTCATGCCCAAGACGTGCGGCACCTCGCGGGTGGCCATAGCGACGATCTTCTCAATCACACCGTTGGAATAGGTCAGCGAGTCCTCGGACTCGTCTGTTTCCTCATCATCCTCGTCCGCGTCATCGGCGGACTCGGCCTCGACGAGCGCCTCGTCCTCGAGCGTTACGTCCTCGGCCTCGGCGGTGACGGTCTCGTCTGCCTCGACCTCGGTATCGGCCACATCGACCTTCGTGTTAAAAGCCATGGTTCCTCCTTATGCCTGCCGCGGATGCGACAGTCGAATACATGCTAGCGGCCACTAAACAGGCGGCCAAGGAAGTTGACGATTCCGTTCTCGCCGTCGCGGATCTGGCCAATCACGGCGCCGATCAGCACAAAGAATGCGATGACGAGCGTATCCCACAGGCCGAGCGTGAGCACCAGCACAGCGAGCACAAAACCCGCGACGGCTCCGAGCGTGGTGTTGGGATGACGGACGGCATAGCTCCAGATGGCTGCCCCCGTACCCTTGATGAGACCCATGGCCTCATCAAAATCATCGGCGACCGCGTCATGCGACTCGGTACCCTCCACCTTGGGATCGACGACCTCGCCTGCCGGCGCAGCGCTCTGATCGATGGTCAGGCGCGGGGTGCGGACGGTCTTGTCTTGATTGGTATCACTCACCGGAAACCTCCACGGTCTGGACGGTAGTCTTGGACGGCAAAAAACGAACGCGTGCGGTCGTGCCCGGCGTGCCGAGCATGGTGTCGCAGGCCTCCTCGATACGTTGCTGCATCGCGGCTACAAGGGAGGCCACGTCCCGGTCGTCGAGCGCGATGGCGTCGACCTTAAAACGGACACGCGATTCGTCGGAGCCCTGCACGCGCGCCTCGACATGCTCGACCATCACGCGGTCGTCGCGCTCTGCCGCAGTGCGAGCACACGAGGAGAGGGCAGCGAGCGTGACCTCGATATTACGCTCCCCCGCCGGATGCACGCAGGACGGCTCGCGACGAGCAAACATCAGGCGGAAGAAACCCACGAGCACGCCGAGCGCCACGACACCGCCGCACGCCGTAACAACGATGCGCGGCAGCGGATCGCGCATCAGCAGCATAAAGCGATAGGTATATAGTCCCCAAAACTGGCAGACTAACGTGCCCAGCGCCACGACGGCGGCGGCAAGATACACGATCGCCAGGGCTCGTTTGAGCACGCGCATGCGGCGCTCCCTTCAAATCTTGATCCACAGAATGCAAAACGATTCACATCATTATAAAAGAGCCGGGTCCGGTGCCTCATGCACGCGGATCCGGCTCATCTATTCCACGAGGCTTGCATGCTCGCTTCATTATGCCCAGATATGCACGGCTTAACCCGTGCGGGCGCTACTCCTCCTCGAGGGCAGCGATGACCTCGTCGGTCATGTCCATGGTGCTGTAAACATCCTGGACGTCGTCGAGCTCCTCAAGACGGTCGATGAGGCGCTGAACCTTCTTGGCGTCGGCGCCGGAGACCTCGGTCGGGGTGGTCGGGACCATGGTGGTCTCGGAGCCCTTGACCTGGACGCCCTGCTCCTCGAGCGCCTTGGAGACAGCCATGACCTCGTTGGCAGTAGTCCAGACGATCCACTCCTCGCCGGCATCCTCGTAGTCCTCGCCACCGGCCTCGGCGATGGCCATCATGAACTCATCCTCGTCACCGGCAGCACCGTTGGCGATCATGGTCTCCTTCTTGGCGTTCTCGTCCAGGATCTCCTTGGCGACGACGATCTGGCCCTTACGCTCAAACTGGAAGGCGACGGAGCCGGAGGTGCCCAGGTTGCCACCAGCGTGGGAGAAGGCGGAACGGACATCAGCGGCGGTACGGTTGCGGTTGTCGGTCAGGCAGTCGACGTAGACGGCGACACCGGCGGGACCGTAGCCCTCGTACACAATGTTCTCGTAGACGGCGGCGTCGGCACCCGAACCAAAGGCCTTATCGATAGCGGACTTGATCTTGTCCTTAGGCATGGACTGAGCCTTGGCCTTGGCGACGGCAGCGGCGAGGCTGGCGTTGTTCTCGGGCAGCGGGTCGCCGCCGAGACGGGCAGCAACGGTGATGTTGCGGCTGAGCTTGGAGAAGAGGGCGGAACGCTTGGCGTCCTGCGCGCCCTTACGATGCTTGGTTGTGGCCCACTTAGAGTGTCCGGACATACGTGTCTCCTATCGGTTTCGACCTAAAGCCCAGCGTGGATGCTCGGGCAATATAAACAAACGTCGTTATGATATACCTACCGGCCTGCAAGATAAACCCCAAAATGAAGGCGTCGTGATGATGCAAGCCTTTGGTGCAAAGTAACCTGACCCCAATGCGCCAAGTTAGGACCAGAGGAAGTCGCTGCGGGTGATCGTGGCACCGACGGCAAAAGGCATGCAGGCGATGACCGGGTACAGGTAGCGCATGTAGGTCGAGCCGTTACATGGACCGATCAGGCACACGGCGAGCACGCCCAGCAGCGGTATCCAGATGGCCAGCGCGCGCCACGAATGGCGGCGCAACAGGTAAACCACCACGACGACCATGATCCACACATAGGTGGCCGAGCTCATGGTGAGCGAGATAAACGGGATGCGCTGCACCGCCACGCGGTACAGGTTAATCAGGTGGTCGCACCAGCGCACAACCTTGCTATCGACCGGATGGAAGTCAAAGTACTTGAGGTTATCGGGCTTCGCCATGATCTCGGCACTGCGCGCGGTGCTGTAGACCCACGCATCGCGAGCGCTCGGGTAGAAGTACCCGTAGTAGTTATTGACGAGCGCCGAGATATAGCACTCGGGGTCCCTTTTGAACATCTGGGCCCACATCTCAAAATAGGCCTTGATGTCCTCCTGTGAGGCGTACTCATTGAAGCAGTTTTTGACGGCATCCGACTTGTCGGGGTTGTAGCGACGGCCCAGGTTCTCGTACTTAAGCACGCGATCGATCACAGCGCGCTCCTCATCGGTCACCAAGCCGTCGCAGGGAGCTTCCACGATGGTGCCGTCCTCCTTAACCGTGGGGTTGACGCCCGAGTTGAGGCCATCGTGCTTTTGGACGAAGCGTGCCGTCTGTTGAAACGGAATCGAGAGGATCTCGCGCTTGGAGCCCGGCGTGATATCGTGCGCCGGCATAAATACCTTGGTGAAATACATGTTGGAGACAAGGCAGAGCGCAAGCACTGCGAGCACGCCGACCCAGCGGAAGCGCGACGTGGCGCATGAGACCGTGGTGCCCATCTGCTTAGCCGCACGACGAGCGACATGTACATCCCAGGCGCAAAACGCCGCCGCAATCACGCAGGCCGCCAACGGAAAGACCAGGCCGCCATTGCGCAAAAACGTGGAACCCATGGCACCCAGCACGAGCAACAGCCAGTCATGGCGCGCAAAGAGCACGGGCTTCTGTTCGCCCGCACGCTCGGCATTGGCATCGCGACGGGGTAGGCCACATGCCACGAGCTTGACGGTCTGAACGAGCAGTACCAAAAACGCATCGGCAAAAAGTACATCTTTGGTCAGCAGCACCGCGTAGTTGGAGAACATCGGCATAAACGCAAAGAACAGCAAGATGACGCCGCGGACCGGCAGGCTCACGCCCAGTTTGCGCAGCGACGAAATGGAATAGGCCATGCAGGCGGCCGTGATGACGAACTGAGCACAGGTGTAGATGGCAAGACCTGCGTTGGCGCTGTTGAACAGCGAAAGCCCCAGCTGGACGCACGAACCGATGATAGCCGTGTGCACCACGGGGTGATGTCCGTTGAGCAACACATTGGGATTAAGCAGACGCAGGTAGTCACTCGTGCCGTTGGGGTAGTTAAACCACTGGCGAATCTGCGCACCAGTATCTCCCATAAAAAGACCGGGCAGCGAAGCGATAAGCGTGGGCGCCCAGGCGATCATAAGCACCAGGAAGGGCCCGGCAAAGGGATGGGCCGAGAGCACGGCGTGAGTCACACGCCATACGCGGCCAAAGTGCGCTTCGGAAAACGGAATGCGCCGAGAGCTCAGCCAATCTAGACACTCAAAGGCAAGGTAGAAGGCAACGACCGCCAAGAGCATCCAGCCCGCGCCGCCAATCCAGGCGCAGATGATGCGGGCTTTGTCGCCGAGCACGATCTCGGCCGAGTCGGTGAGATCGTAGCTGCGACCGAACACCATGCAGATGGCGAAGAACAGCGACGGCAGAACGATCGATGGGCGCCAGGTGTCGCCACGGCCAAAGAACACGTAGCGAAACGGTAGCGTGAGCAGGCAGGCAAGTGCAAGCAGCATGACCGCGTCGGTATGGCCGGCAAACGAGAGGAGCACCTCGTAGCACACGTACAGCATGCCCGAGGCTTTGGGGTCAATCGCCAAGACTGCGTTGCTCGACACCGGGGCGGGATCGATGGAAAACGCCGTGGTTGCCAACAGCGCGAGCAAAAATGCGATGAGCGTCTGCTTGGCAGGGTAGCGCTTAAACCAGACGATGCGGGCAGCGTCGCGCGCAGCCGTTGTGGAGAGATCGGAATCCTTCACAGTCCAAAGATCCTTTCTAGAAACCTGCCAAAAAGGGACAGGTTTATTTTGGCAGGTTTTATCTGGGGAAACGTTACGGTTCTGTCATCGTTGCCCGGCAAAACCACCACCAAGGCGCCTGCCCCTTTGCGGTGGCATGTGGTGGCTAGACGTCGAGGTAGATGCGCTGGGGACGGTCGCGACGAAGGGCAAAGATGATGAGCGCCAGGCCCGCAATCACGAGTGGCAGGCTCAGTAGCTGACCCATGGTGATGACGCCGCCCAGCAGATAGCCCAGCTGGGCATCGGGTACGCGCACAAACTCAATGAGGAAGCGGACGATGCCGTAACCCATCACAAACACACCCATAAACGTACCCTGGGGCAGCAGCGGTTTTTTGCGGCTGAGCACCTGCAGAATGCAGAAGAGCACGATGCCCTCGAGAAATGCCTCGTAGAGTTGGGATGGATGGCGCGGCATATCGCCCGCGGTGCCGCCAAAGATCACGCCCCAGGGCAGATCGGTCGGCTTGCCCCACAGCTCGCCGTTGACAAAGTTGGCGCAGCGTCCCAGACATAAGGCCAGCGGAGCACCGATAACGGCAAGGTCGGCGATGGTCCAGGCGTCGAGCTTGTACATGCGGCACACGAGCACGCCGCCGATGATGCCGCCCACCAGGCCACCATGAAAACTCATGCCGCCCTCGTTGGTGGCAAAGATCTCGAGCGGATGCGTCCAGTAGTAGCCGTCACCGTAGAAAATGACGTAGAACAGGCGGGCGCCAATGATAAGGCCAAAGACCACGCCGACCACGACGCTCGTCAGGTCGTCGACCGTAATGTCAAAACCCCAACGGCGCTGCGTGCGATACATGACGACCGCCGTGAACAGGGCGCCGACCACATAGGCCAAGCCGTACCAGTAGATGGTGATGGGCCCCGCCGAAATGGCGACGGGATCAAGCATATGGTAGAGGTCGTTGAGCATATCGGTCCCCCTGCTCCCTACATACAAATGCGGCCGCGGGCCTTGCGCTCGCAGCCGCATATTTGGGCGTAACGTCTATGCGGAGTATGCCGTCCGCAGCTTTCGCATCTTAGAACGGCGCGTACTCGTCGTACAGATCGTCGGTCTCGCCGGAGGCATTGATCTGCTCAACACGGGTAACGCCGGGCACATGTTCCTTGAGGATACGCTCGATACCCATGGACAGGGTCAGTGCGCTCATAGGGCAGCCGGCGCAGGCACCCTGAAGCTCAAGCTGGACGACGCCCTCGTCGTCGACGCCCACATACTCCATATCGCCGCCATCGGCCTGCAGGTTGGGGCGAATCTCTTCAAGAACCTTCTTAAGCAGCTCTTCGTTAACAGCCACAGGGGCTCCTTTCTCACAATTACGCGGGCGCGCCCGCGGACAGAAGCTATGTTACTACAGCCGTGTACCCGCTCACGAGCCGTCCATGCGCGCGGACACGACTTTCACGAGCAGTCAATTTGGGACGGGGCTTTTAGCTGCTTTTGCCGACGCCCGGCGCTAGCACACGCCGCCGCTACTGCTGAGTTTGTTCCCCGGTGCCAATGTGGACATCGACGATAACCTGGCGGTAGCTAATGCCGCAGGAGTCGAGAATGCGACGGCTGATGCGGCCGTCGTCGGTGTCGGCGTACTTATTGTCCAGGTAGACGACCTCGCCCACACCTACCTGCGCCAGGATTTTGGCGCAGTCATGACACGGGAACAGCGTGACGTAGACCGTGGAACCCTCAAGGTCTTTGAGCGAGCCGCGGTAGTTGAGCACGGCGTTGGCTTCGGCATGGACTACGTAGTTATGCTTGTCCTGCAGCGGGTCATCGCTCGTGCCCCACGGGAAAAAGTCGTCGTTGAGCGCCGAGGGCGTACCGTTGTAGCCCACCGAAAGGATGCGGTGGTTGGTGCTGGCGATGCACGCGCCCACCTGCGTGTTGGGGTCCTTGCTGCGGCGCTGCGCGGCTATGGCCACGCTCATAAAGAACTCGTCCCAGCTAATAACGTCGCGACGCTTGCCCGACGCGGTTCGATGAAGATCGTCCGACATGGCAGACACCTCCGAAATCGCAATAGTTTGACCCATTGTAGCAGGTGAAAGGTGGGGCTGTTTCCTCTCCCGCCGACGTCCTCGACTTTATGCGCGGCGAGGCTTTTGGTTGATGCGGTACAGCTCGGCGAGACCCCGCAGCGTCAGTGCGTCGTCTACCGTCAGGCTGTGGCCGACCAACGCCGCGAGCGCCTCGGCATCGTCGCCGGTAATGACGATGGGCACGCTGCCCTCGCCCGCTGCCTTGGTCGAGCGCATCTCGGCAAGCACCATGTCGAGCATGCCGTCGATGCGGGCTACCTCGCCCAAGACCACGCCCGAGCGCATGGCCTCGCGCGTGTTGCGACCGATCACATGCGTTGGCGCCGAGGGCTCAACCTGGGGTAGGCGCGCTGCTGCCGCCGAAAGCGAGCGGGCGCCAAGTGCCAGACCCGGCGCGATAACGCCGCCGACAAAGGTTCCGTGCGCATCGATGACCTCGATATTGGTCGTAGTGCCCAGGTCGATCACGATGCACGGAGAGCCGTAGACGGCACGGGCCGCCACGGCGTCGGCGATGCGGTCGGGACCGATCTCTGCCGGATCGTCGTAGTGCACGGGCATGCCGGTCTTGAGGCCCGGCCCCACGGTGAGCACGCGCCCCGTGCAGGTGCGGGAAAGCGCCGCCTTCCACGGACGCTCGAGCGCCGGCACCACGCAACTCAGCACTGCGGCTGCGGGAACGAGCACACCCGGCTTGCCCGCATCGGCTGACAGCGCGCCCATGACCTGCGCGAGCCTCATGCGCGCCTCGTCGGCCGTGATGCTCGGCGGCGTCGTGATCTCGCACGTCGCAAGCGGGCATTCCTGTGCCGCGGCCGAGTCCTCGGCAAACAGGCCAAAGCGAATGAACGTGTTGCCCACGTCGACCGTCAATATGTATGCGCAGCCATTAAGCATCGTCGGCGCTCCTTTCGTCTGCCCAGCAGTATATCGCCTACCTAAACCAGTCATCCCAAAATGACTAGCTTGCGGCTATACTGATGCGCGGTCGTACGCGAGCTCACGTATCGGCCCTTGGTAACCCGACTTCCCGCGCCGTATCCGTAGCGGCGCTCCCGGGGGAAGCGGATATACGCAAAGGAGTTCTATATGAGCAATCCCTCGAACCGCACCTCGATGCGCGGTCAACTCACGCTGCGCGGCGTCATCATCGGCGTCCTTGGCTGCGTGATCATCACGGCAAGCTCGGCCTATACCGCCCTCAAGATGGGCGCCCTCCCCTGGCCGATCATTTTCGCTGCCGTCATTTCGCTGTTCTTCCTGAAGCTCATGGGCAACGCCAGTCTCAACGAGGCCAACGTCACCCACACCATCATGTCTGCGGGCGCCATGGTCGCCGGCGGCCTGGCGTTTACCATCCCGGGCGCCTGGATGTTGGGCTATGCCGACCAGATCAGCTGGCTCGACATGTTTATCGTGGCGCTCGCCGGCACCATCTTGGGCCTTCTAGCGACAGCGCTCATCCACCGTCACTTTATCGTGGACGCCGCGCTGGAGTTCCCCACTGGCAACGCCGCAGCTCAGACCCTACGTGCTACCGAGGCCGGCGGCAAGACCGGTAAGCAGCTCTTTGGCTCCATGGCCATCGCAGGCATCTACAGCGTGCTGCGCGACGCCCTGGGCGTGGTGCCCAGTATGCTGTGCACGCTCAATATCCCCGGCGTGACCTTTGCCATCTACAACTCGCCCATGCTGCTGTCCATCGGCTTCCTCGTGGGCTTCGCCCCCGTCGCCTTCTGGTTTGCCGGCGCGCTGCTGGGCAACTTTGGCATCATCGTTGGCGGCACCGCTGCTGGCCTGTTCGATATTGTGACCGCGCAGGGTATCGTCAAATCCCTCGGTATGGGTCTTATGATGGGCTTTGGCGTCGCCGTCGTCCTCAAGGACATCCTGCCACAGGTTGCCGGTATCGTCCGCGGTCTTGCCGCCGACAGCTCCACCGACACCGACGAGCAGTCGCTTATCTCGGGCTCGCTTAAGCTCGACGCCGGCATCATCGGCCTGGGCACCGCAGCCATCGCTGTGATCGTTGCCATCGCGCTCGACCTCGGTCCCGTCCCAGCCGTCATCGTCACGCTGTTCACCTTTGTCACCACCATCATGAGCGCACAGAGCTGCGGCCAGACGGGCATCGACCCCATGGAGATCTTTGGCCTCATCGTCATGCTCATCGTGGCCGCCTTCGCGCAGCTCGCGCAGGTCAAGCTGTTCTTTATCGCCGGCATCGTGGCCGTGGCGTGCGGCCTTGCGGGCGACGTCATGAACGACTTTAAGGCCGGCGCCGTGCTGGGCACCAACCCGCGCGCACAGTGGGTCGGCCAGGCCATCGGCGGCATCGTGGGTGCCCTGGTCGCTGCCGCCGTCATGGTCGCGCTCGTCACCGCCTATGGTCCAGACGCCTTTGGTCCCGACAAGAGCTTTGTGGCCGCGCAGGCAAGCGTGGTCGCCACCATGGTCTCGGGCATCCCAAGCGTGCCGTGGTTTGCGGGCGGCTTTATCGCCGGCATCATCATGTACTGGCTCGGCATTCCGGCCATGATGATCGGTCTGGGCGTGTACCTGCCGTTCTACATGTCGCTCACGGCCTTCCTGGGCTCCTGCGTCAAGCTCGCCTACGATAAGTGGGTCGCTCACCGCGACGCCGAGGCCGGTCTTTCGGACGAGGAGAAGGCCGCCAAGGATGCCGCCTTCCAGGAGCAGGGCCTGGTCGTCGCCAGCGGCCTGCTGGGCGGTGAGTCCATCGTCGGCGTTATCCTGGCGTTTGTCTCCGTGGGCTTAAGCCTGCTGGGCTAAACCCAACAACAACGTGTCCGTGCAGAGCGCGGGGTCGGAATCAAACCGGCCCCGCGCTTTTTTGTCTATTTGACTCTTATGATCCTCACAGCGTTTTTAGTCATGCCGATTGGCCTGACTTCCAGGTCAACAAACCTTTTCTGACACCTCGCTCAGCGCGGTGTAGAGTAAAGACGACAGACGCAAGAAGCGGCTCAGAAGCCAAACGAGGTGGACATGGAACTCGACAAGCAACAGATCGAACGACTGCGCGAGCGTCATCATCGGCGTCACGGCATCCGCCCTGCTCATAGCGAAGCCATGGAAAACATCACCCGCTTCCTCAAGCGCGCATTCAACATTCGCGAGGGTCGCGCACCCTATCACGTGATTCGCAGGCGCTTTGTAAACGGGGCGCGCCTGACCGGCTCTCACCTGTGCATCCTCATCATCGCCATGCTCATCGCGAGCATCGGCCTCGATATCGATTCGGACATCGCCATCGTGGGCGCCATGCTCATCTGCCCGCTCATGGGCTCGGTCCTTGCCATGGCATACGGCATCGCCACGCTCGACCGCGAGATTACCGTCGAAGCCGTCGCGGGCTTGGCTCTACAGATGGCCTTTTGCCTGGTCACGTCCACGCTGTATTTTAAGCTCTCGCCCCTTGGCACCGCCACGGCCGCCATCGTCGACAACTCGACGCCCACCGTGTGGGACCTTGCCGTCGCGCTCGCGGGCGGCTTTGCGGGTGGCCTGGGCAACTCGCGCGACCAGGAGCCCTCGACGCTCATCGCCGGCGTGGCGGTGGCGACCGCGCTCATGCCGCCCCTGTGCGCGGCGGGCTACGGCATCGCCATCGCGAGCGGGTCGCTATTCCTCTCGGCCCTCTACGAGTTTGGCATCAACGTCGTCTTTATCGCACTGGCGGCCGAAGCCGTGCTGCTTCTTTTGCGCGTGCCGCTCAAGCGCGACCTGAACGGCGACGGTATTGTGACTGCTGAAGAAAACGCTGAGGTCGACGAGCTATCGCGCAAGGTGCGCCGCCGCATCATTGTGGGCACGGTAATCTTTGCCATCCCCTGCATCGTTATGACGGCGGGGTCCATTGGCTCGGCGCAGGCCGGCGTGCAGGACGGCTACGGCGTGACCGAAACCACGCGCGAGCTTGCGGCGGTGCTGCCGGGCTTTAAAGATTACACCGTCGCCGTCGAGACCTCGGCAACCGAAGGCGACGAGAAGGGCATCGTCGAGCGCGAGATTGTCGCCCACGTGACGACGGATGAGGCGCTTGGGGCACACGACCGCCATGTCGCCCGCAAGCTCATCGACCTCAATGTGCCCGAACTCGATCGCGTGGAGTTTGACGTGAAGTGATGCGGGACGCGAGGTGGGCCCGGCACGAGAGCGCAGTCACGGGGCGCAGGCACAGCCAAGCGCAGCGCTACAGCTCGTACTTGTACACGCGGTAGATGTACTTTTCGGCTTCCATCTCATAGATGGCGATGGGCAGTCCATAGCGATCGTACTCGGTGAAAGTCTTGGCCTGGCCCGATGCCACGAGCACACTATTCGAATCGCCGACGCGCTGCGCGCTGCTTACGTAGCCCGAGAACGGCACTGCGATCTGGTCCACAAGCTCATAGGTGTGCGCGGTCTCGTCCACCGTAAAGATGCGCCCAAACGAATGCGTTCCCTTGCTGCAGTCGGTCACCACCGCGGCGCCCAGCTGGCCCCAGTCGAACTTGGGGTAGCTCTCGGCCGCACCAAAGTTGTTGTCGTACAGCAGCACCTGGTAGCGACCGGTCGTGGTCGTCTCGTCGTTTGGCAGATAGGTCACACTGTGCTGGCCCGCATTGAGCGAAAAATCGCCTTGGGCCTGCTTGTCCTCAAAGCCCGAACCAGCCCAAAAATCAGGTGAACCCAGGAGCCAATCAACCGTGGGCGTGCCGTAGATATACGTGAGCTTAATGACCGTCGAGGTCTCGCGTGAACTGAACAGAACGGTGCCGCCGCCGAGCCACTGGATCGTGTTGACATGAATCCAATCCAGGTCGCCGTCCGAGGCAACCTTGGCGCTCGCCTTGAGGTCGGAGAATATATCACCCAGGTCCACGACGAGAGAGACGTCGCCGGTTGTTACGTCAACCTTAATGATGAGGTCCTCAACATTAACGCAATCGTCCTTGTCTTTTTTGGCAGCCGCGCGGTCGACGTCCAAATCGGCTTCAGAGCCGGCATGGCTCGCCAGCACCAGCAGATTGCCATCGTCATCGAAGGCGTAGTCGTGGTGTAACTCATAGTCGCCCGTGCTCCAGACGTTTACCACCTGGCCGATGGCGTTGATTTGGGCCATCTTGGTGGTCGAAACGCTCATGATCATGCTGCCGTCGCCCGGAAACAGCAGGCGATGGCTGCGGTAGCCGATGATTGGCACCTCGCCGCGAATCTGGCCCGCGTTGTCGTAGAGGTACATGAAGTCGAGCTTGGATGAGTCGTTGCCCAGAATAGTAAAGAGGCCATCGGCGAGCGGCGTGTTGGACTCCCCCGTCGTGACAGCCAGGTGCTCTTCTTCTTCGCCTTTGAGAGCCGGCGTCTTGATGGTAAAGGTCGAAGTGCGACTGGTACCGTCTTGTGCCGTACAGGTGAGGGTCACCTTGTTTTTGTGGTTGGGAATGAGGCCGATGACCTTGAACTCGTGCTCTATGGCCGGCGTGTCGCCGCCGCGGGGTGTACGGGAAAACGCAGCGACTTTGGGGGCGTCGCCGGCCTTTTTGCGTTCGGCGACCTTGTAGGAGACGGTTACGGGATCCGCCGTTGCAAAGCGCACGTAGCAGCTCAGGGTATCGGTACCAAAGGGATCTGTCTTGACGAATGGGGCGGTTTCGTCGAAGCTGCCTGCGGCGTACTCGGCATCGAGCTGTTCTTTGATGGCAGCCTGTTTCTCGACGTTGTAGGTCGCGACGATCTGATTGTAGACTTTCTTCTGTTCGTCGGTGAGTCCGTCGTCCGCGTTGGACATATCGTTCGCATCGGCTCCGGCAGCAGAGCAGCCTGCAAGTCCCGCGCTCGCCAGTGCCAACGCGCCCACCGCCGTGCCCGCAAGGGCAGCACGGCGCGTGAGCGGCCAGCCGCCTTCGCTACTCGATCCCATGTCGTCACCATAGAAGAATTCCATCGCTGCCGTTTCCTTCATATTCCAAGGCACTTGCCAAGCTCTGTCCAATTTTGACTCGAAGCTTAACAAGCACCCCTTAAGGCTAGCTTAGGCTCGCGGCAGCCGGAGCCGTTAGTCGCAAGACGCACAGGGGACGCAGGAATGCGATGATCCGCTTTCCTCCGTCCCCGACGGATCATTTTTTAGTACTTAAAGAAGCCCTCGCCCGAGCTTTCGCCCAGCTTGCCATCATCGAGCATCTGCTTGAGGACGGAGGCCATGGCCTTAAAGTTGTAGGGCATCATCATCTTCTTGAGCAGCGGGCTCACCAGGCCCGGCACCTTCTGATACTGCATGACGATGTTGTAGGCCGTCTGGATGCCCACCGTGTCGAACACGCGGAACGGACCTTTGGGCGCGCCAGTGCCGCGCGTCCATGCGAGGTCGATGCTCTTGGGGTCACTCACGCCCGAGACATACAGGTCAAGGCCCGAAAGCAGCCACGGCACCAGCATGGAATTGAGCAGGTAGCCGTTCTTTTCCTTGTTGACGGGAAGCGCCAGCATGCGGATGTCGTTGGCAAAGTCGACCAGTTCATCAAAGTAGCGCTTGTCGGTTTGGTCCTGTGCCATGAGCTCGGTCACGTTGTTCTTCCAGATGGAGTTGGCAAAGTGCAGCGACAGGTACTTCTCGGGGCGGCCGGTGCACTTGGCAAAGGTGCTCGGTAGCAGCGTGGAGGAGTTGGTCACGACGACGGTCTTTTGCGGGAGGACCGGGGCGAGCTTCTTGTAGAAGTCGATCTTTGCCTGGGTGTCTTCGGCCATAGACTCGATGACCAGGTCGGCATCGGCCACGGCCTTGGCAAGATCAAGTTCCAGCTTGAGCGTGGAATAGGCACGCTCGACGGCGGCGAGTGCCGCCTCCTTCTCGAAGGGCTGATCACTATCGGCGATACCGGCGCACCACTCGCCCGTGCCGTCCGCCATGCCCTCAATAGCCGCGATGTACTCCTCGCGCACATGATCGATCTTCGGCTGGGTGCGGCCGATACTGCCCTCGCTGCGCAGCCAGATCGTTACATCAAAGCCGCAGTAGGCAGCCTGAAAGGCAATCTGGCTTCCCAGCACGCCGCCGCCGGCAACGCAAACGGTCTTGTAGCTCATAGGAACGGTCCTCTCTTACGTAATTCCATAGATGTGTATTTATTCAACCGTAAAGATGACGCGCGTTGGGGACGGGTTCCTTAAACGGATGGTATTTCGCGGCAAACGGCTATATATGTTCATTATCTCAGGGTTCTGGGGGCGATTTTTGGTGCCGCAGAGACGTCGTTTTCGGAAGTATGCGGCAAATTCCGGAACCCTTGAGCACGCCCCGGTTTTCCGCCAATAAAACCGCAGGTACATGGCTTTGACATATCCGGTGTGCTCGGCCTATTCAGATTTTGCCGCATACTTCCGATATTTAAGTTCGCAAGGGGTAATAGTTGGGGCGTTTACGCAACATATGTCCAGCAAAAACGGGTGGTAGCCGGTACGGCTACCACCCGTTTGCCTCACATCTAGCCCAAAGCGGGCCGTCTACTTCTTAATGCCGCGTCCCAGACGCTTGGCGACCGATGCAACGGCCTCCTCGCTGGCCGAGCCACAGCTCACGCAGCCATCGTGGGCACGCATCTGGCCGGTGACCTCGTCCATCGCGAGCGGCGCCACCTTCTCGAGCTTAAAGCCCTTACCGGCGCGCATGTTCTCCTTGGCCACGCTAATCATGAGCTTAATACGGTTGAGCTGGTTGACCTCGGATGCACCGGGGTCGTAGTCCACCGCGACGATGTTGCTCTCGGGATGTTGGCGGCGCAGCTCCTTGATCACGGCCTTGCCCACCACGTGATTGGGCAGGCACGCGAAGGGCTGCGTGCAGATAATGTTGGGCGCGCCATGGTCAATTAGGTCGAGCATCTCGGCCGTGAGTAACCATCCCTCGCCCATGTTGTTGCACACCGACAGCACCGTGCGGGCCTTGTCCGCCATGGTGCCGATGCGCTCGGGTGCCTCAAAGCGCTCGGACTTTTCGAGCATCTCCTCCACCGGCGTACGCATCCAGTCCACGAGCTTAATAAGCGCTTGCATGCCCGCGCGCGTAGTGGCAGAGCTACCCAGCTCGTCCTTCTGCAGCTCGGCGTTGCTCATGGAGTACAGGAAGAAGTCGAGCAGGCCCGGTACTACGGCCTCGCAGCCCTCGCGCTCGATAACGTCGACCACGTGGTTGTTGGCCGTGGGATGGAACTTGACCAGGATCTCGCCGACCACGCCCACGCGCGGCTTGGTACCCTCGCCCACGAGCGGCATGGTGTCGAACGCGCGTATGGCCTCACGCGCAAGCTTGGTGTAGTTGTGCCTGTTGAACTTAGGCGCCAGCTTGCGGGCGCGCGCCATGTACTCCTCGTAGAGCGCGTTGGCGGCACCGGGCGTGGCCTCGTACGGGCGGCAGCGATAGAGCATCTGCATCATGACGTCACCAAAGAGCACCGCGTACACAGCCTGCTTAAGCAGCGCCGGCGTAATCTTAAAGCCGGGGTTGTCCTCGCCGAGCGCCACGGCCGAAAGCGAGATCACCGGGATCTCGGGGTGGCCGCTCTCGCGCAGTGCCTTGCGGATGAGCGCGATGTAGTTGGTGGCACGGCAGCCGCCGCCGGTCTGGCTGATAACCACGGCCGTCTTGGACAGGTCGTACCGACCGCTCTCGATGGCCTCCATGATCTGGCCCGTCACCAGGATCGACGGATAGCAAATGTCATTGTTCACATAGCGCAGGCCAGCCTCGACGGCGTCGTGATCGGTCGAGGGCAGCAGCTCCAAGTTGTAGCCGGCACCACGGAACACCTCTTTGACCAGGTCAAAGTGGATCGGCGCCATCTGCGGGCACAGGATGGTGTAGCCCTCCTCGCGCATCTGCTCGGTGAAGGGCACCTTGGGCCACGCGGTCGAAGCACTCTCGCGCTGAGCCTCAAACGTGTACTTGCGGCTCGCAAACGCGGGAGCATCCGTGGAGGGAGCCACCGGCGCGGCATCGCCCTGCTCGTAGGCCTCGCCCGCGGCCGTGGCCTCGGCCAAGCGCTCGGCCTCCTGGTCCTTAAGCGCGGCCATGAGCGAGCGGATGCGGATGCGCGCGGCACCCAGGTTGGACACCTCGTCGATCTTGAGGACGGTGTAGATCTTGCCGCTGGCCTCCAGGATCTCCTGCACCTGGTCGGTGGTCAGAGCGTCCAGGCCGCAGCCGAAAGAGTTGAGCTGGATCAGGTCAAGGTCGTTGCGCATCGTCACAAAACGGGCGACGGCGTACAGGCGGCTGTGGTACATCCACTGGTCGACGACGCGGATCGGACGCTCGGGCTTCACGAGATGCGCGAGCGAATCCTCGGTAAAGACCGCAAAGCCAAAGCTCGAGATAAGCTCGGGCAGGGCGTGGTTGATCTCGGGGTCGTTATGGTAGGGACGGCCGGCGAGCACAATGCCGTGGCCGCCGTGGTCCTCGACCCACTTAAGAGCCTCCTCGCCCATGGTCTGGATGTCCTCGTGGAAACGCGCATCGGCCTCAAAGGCAGCGTTGACGGCGGCATCGACCTCGGAGCGCGTGATCTTGGGTCCACGCACGCGACCGCGACCAGCCTCAGCATCGGCCACACGGTCGACGGCGAGCACCTGGTACAGACGGCGCTTGAGCTCGGTCTTGTCGTGATACGGCACAAACGGATACAGGAACTCGATGTTCTGCTCGCGGATCTCGTCGATGTTGAGCGCCAGCGCCGTGGGGTAGCTCATGACGATGGGGCAGTTATAGCAGTTACCGGCGGTCGGATCCTCCTTGCGCTCCCAGCGCACGCACGGCATCCAAATGAAGTCGACATCGCGGTCGATGAGGTTCATAACGTGGCCGTGGCTCATCTTGGCCGGATAGCACACGCTCTCGGACGGCATGGACTCGATGCCCGCCTGGTAGGTCTTCTTGCTCGACTGGTCGGACAGCTGCACGCTAAAGCCCAGGCGTGTAAAGAACGCGTGCCAGAAGGGGTAGTTCTCGTACATGTTGAGTGCGCGCGGGATACCCACGGTGCCGCGCGGGGCCTCGTCGGGACTCAGGACCTCGCGGTTAAAGAGCAGCTCGTTTTTCTTTTTGAAGAGGTTGGGGGCCTCGGTCTTCTGCTTTTTGTGGCCAGCGCCCTTCTCGCAGCGGTTGCCGGTAATGAAGCGCCTGCCGCCGCCAAAGTCGTTGACGGTAAGCTGGCAGTTGTTAGAGCAACGGCCGCAGCGGACATGCTTTTGCGTCACGGTGAGGTGCGCGATGTCCTCGGCAGAAAGAATGGTCGAAGTGCCGTCGGCACCGGCGCGATCGCGGGCGAGCAGGGCCGCACCGTAGGCGCCCATGCAGCCGGCGATGTCGGGACGCACGGCATGAACGCCGGTGAGCTGCTCAAACGCGCGCAGCGTGGCGTCGGACATAAAGGTGCCGCCCTGGACGATCACCTGGTTGCCGATCTCCTTGGGGTCGCGCAGCTTAATGACCTTGAACAGGGCATTCTTGATGACGGAATAGGACAGGCCGGCCGCGATGTCGCCCACCGTGGCGCCTTCCTTTTGCGCCTGCTTGACGCGCGAGTTCATAAAGACCGTGCAGCGGCTGCCCAGGTCGACGGGGGCCTTAGCATGGATGGCGGCATCGGCGAACGCGCGCACGTCCATGTTCATAGACACGGCGAAACTCTCGATAAAGCTGCCGCAGCCCGACGAGCAAGCCTCGTTGAGCATGATGTGCTCGATGACGCCGTCCTTGACGCGCAGGCACTTCATGTCCTGGCCGCCGATGTCCAAAATGAACTCGACGCCGGGCAGGAACGCCTTGGCGCCGCGCAGATGCGCGACGGTCTCGATCTCGCCCGAGTCTGCCTTGAGGGCCTCGATGAGCAGCGCCTCGCCGTAGCCCGTGGTGGTCACGTGGCCGATGGTGCAGCCGGCGGGGATGTGGTTGTAGAAATCGGCCATGATGACCTTGGCCGTGCCCAGGATGTCGCCGTTGTTGTTGCCGTACCAGGTGTGCAGCAGCTGACCGTCCTCGCCCACGAGCGCGGCCTTCATGGTGGTGGAACCGGCGTCGATGCCGATGAACACGCGGCCGGTGTAGCCTTCGAGTTTGCCCTTGGGGACGACTTCCTGGTCGTGGCGGGTCTTGAACTCGGCAAAGTCCTCGTCGGTGGCAAAGAGCGGATCCAGGCGCTCGACCTCGGCGCCCTGTGTGTCACCCAGGGCATCGATAGCCTCGATGAGCTGCGGGAACGTGCTGAGCTTGTTGGACTCATGCGCCATGGCGGCGCCGCTCGCCACAAACAGGTGGGCGTTTTGGGGCACAATGCGGTGCTCCTCGTCCAGGTTGAGCGTGAGGTAGAAGCGGTGGCGCAGCTCGGAGAGGTACTGCAGCGGGCCGCCCAGGAAGGCGACGTTGCCGCGGATGGGACGGCCGCACGCCAGGCCCGAGATGGTCTGGGTCACGACGGCCTGGAAGATGGAGGCAGCCACGTCCTCGGGGCGGGCGCCCTCGTTGAGCAGCGGCTGGACGTCGGTCTTGGCAAAGACACCGCAGCGGCTAGCGATGGGATAGATGGTGGTGGCGTTGGCCGCGAGTTCGTTAAGGCCGCTGGCGTCAGTATGCAGCAGGGTTGCCATCTGGTCGATGAACGCGCCCGTGCCGCCGGCGCAGGTGCCGTTCATGCGCTGCTCGATGCCGTTGTCGAAGTAGATGATCTTGGCGTCCTCGCCGCCCAGCTCGATGGCGACGTCGGTGGCCGGGATAAGAGTCTCGACAGCGCGCTTGCTGGCGATGACCTCCTGGACAAACTCCAGGTCGAGCCACTGGGACAGCAGCAGGCCGCCCGAGCCGGTAATGGCGCAGGTCATCTGGGCCGTCGGCAGCACGGTCGCAGCGCCCTCGAACAGGTCGCGGGCACAAGCGCAGACGTCGGTGTGGTGGCGCTGGTACTTGGCGTAGACGATCTGGTTGTCGTCGTTGAGCACGGCGAGCTTAACGGTGGTGGAGCCCACGTCGATGCCCAGGTGCAGGTTGCCGCGAGCGTTCTCGGGGTTGAAGATTGCACCTTCGGGGGCGTGGGCGGCGGCTACGGGCTCGGCGGCGGTGGCGGGCTCGCTAGCGACGGACGTCTCCCCTGCCGCGTTCTTGGCATCGGCAACTGCCTCGGCAACTTTCTCGGCAGCCGCGGCCGCAGCCTTCTGCGCGGCGTCCACCACGGTGGGCGCGGCCTCGCGTGCGGCGGCGATCATGCGGTCCTTGATGCCCTCGACGAGTTTGCTCATCTGTCTCTCCTCTTAGTTGTTGGACTCAACGGCTGCGGCGGTGTCAGCCGCGTCCTCGAGCTGCAAGTTCAATAGCTTCATGCCGTATTCCGGCACGTTGATATCGATGGGTTGGCCATACAGGTCACCAGGGCGCACAAAAGCGAGCACCGTCATAATGCGCGCCATGGCCTCGGGCGATTCGGTGAGCCCACGCTCAAACCAGCGCTGAATCATGCCGACCTCGGCGCTCACGACGTAGGTAACGTAGTAGTCAAAGAACGTACCCAGCGCCAGGCCCAAAATGCCCGTCTGCGCACGCGGCACCACAGCCTCACGAGCGGTGTCGATGATCCTTTTAATGAAGGCCTGGTCGCCG
This sequence comes from uncultured Collinsella sp., assembly GCA_900548935.1. Taxonomy (GTDB): domain Bacteria; phylum Actinomycetota; class Coriobacteriia; order Coriobacteriales; family Coriobacteriaceae; genus Collinsella. Next base: position 1,333 of record URMR01000013.1, on the reverse strand, counting down.
CCCGGACCCAGCAGCGCACCGATTAAGTCGCGGTTGGCCGCAAGATAACGCAGTAGCTCAACCGAACCGGGCGCCGGCTCGAGCTCATCGATGTTGTGATAGAGATCGGGCAGCTGAGCTGCGGTGATGAGCTCAATGCGCTCACGGATCTCGGTCAGCAAGCCGTCCTCGATTTGATTGATAAAGTCGGGAATATCGCGGTAATGCGAATAGAACGTGCGGCGCGTAAGGCCAGCGCGCTCGGTGAGCGACGCGACATTAATGCGCGAAAGGTCGCCGCTTTCGGCAAGCTCGCTGGCAAGTGCCTGGCGAAGGGCACGCTGCGAGCGAAGGGACCGGCGATCGCATTTCTCGAGCTGGGACAAGCGTCCTCCTTGTTACTCAGCCTGTGCGCTATTGCACAGTGCGAGTATTATTGCACACCGTGTGCATCAACACGTAAAGGCAATATTTGGGATGTGACGAAGAGACAGTCCCTTTGTCACATCCATTCTCTCCTGGTCCCGTTAATGGGACCGACGGCCTCCACACCTGTTGCATCATGCCGGTAATGATCGATAAGGAGGCCGACATGAACAATCAGGCAAGCGATGGCATCACCGATGCCGGCAAAGACCTCGTCCTCAGCTGCATCAGAAGCCAAGAGCTGCGAGACCACATGCGCAAATACTTATACTGGCCGGCACCAATCATCGCTGGCTCTCTTAAGACGCTTGATGAAAAGCGCACCATGCTCGAGCAACTCCGCAAGGAGGTTTCGCCGGAGCTGGCCGAAGATATCGATTCGCATCTCGCCCAGCTCAACAGCGCACTCGATATGCTCCACAACATCGAGCGCGACCGCGGAATCCTCCTACTGCACGTCATGGTCTACAACGAGGAGGAGCGCGACGCCGACGCCCTTGACGGCCCCTTCCCCATCGCATCGTGGGACGCCGCGCAAACGCTCATGAAGCGCTACATCGAAGAGTATCCTGACGACGACTGGTCCGAATCGTACTGGAAGATCAATCTCTACACCTCGGAAGACCTGCACGAGCACCAAACGGCGCAGCCCTCTCTGTCGTTTGCGGCCACCAAGGACGGCGAGCTCATATTCCTCCGCGATCTGCGCAATAACCGCACTCGCAAATCGTATGTCGAAAGCGCCTGGCGAAACGATAGCAGGCGGTTCTGCGCGAACAACGAACCCATCTATACGCCGTGGGTACCGGGCGACATCCTCCAAATCGACGGTCGCCCCTTCGACCACGGACCTCGCTTTGCCATTGTGCTCGAAAACGACTACGAGCACACGCTCCGTGGACAAATCTGGTGCGCAGGGCCTAGCAGA
>URMR01000012.1 GCA_900548935.1 uncultured Collinsella sp. | reverse complement strand
GTTACCGTCGTATGCTCGGTTATCTGGACAGGACGCCCATGAGCCATCTCGTGCGCGCCTCTTTTTTGTATTGACCCGTTATCCGGCATTTGGATACCTCCTCAGTCCGGCGTTTAATGCGAAAGGAAGTATACCCACCGAGCAAAAATCGAACGGGAGGACGAACGGAGCGCACCAAGACTGTCCCCAATGACTAGTCGTTTAAGAACGTCCCCAATGACTATTTCACCGCAACTTGAAGGAGAACAGAAAAAGCCCTGCTGCGGGTAACGGCAGGGCTTTTGGAAGGGGACTTGGTTGTGAGGGCTCGTTAGGCGAGCTTGGCCTCGAGCTCGGCGATGCGCTTGTAGGCATCGATGGTAAAGCGGGCCTGCTTCTCCAGGATCATAGTGGTCATGAGGGTATCCTGAGCGTGAGCCATGATGAAGGTCATCTCCATCTCGCCACCGCCGGCCTCCTGCGAAAGCAGCTTGGTCTGCGTGTCGTGGGCACCGATGAGCGCATCGCTGGCATCCTTGTGCAGCTGCTCGGCCTTCTCAAAGTCACCCTCGCGAGCAGCATCGAGCGCTGCAAGCAGATCGGTCTGGGCGTCACCTGCGTATGCGACAATCTCGAATCCAACCATCGAGATTTCTTCTTTGGTTGCCATGTTGCGTTCCTTTCACATATGAACCAATGGAGAGCATCGCGTCCGGGCATACGCGCTGCGTTATGTATGTCAGAAACAATAACATTCAAACAAAAATGAACAGCGCAAAACGTAATTTCGAGCTATGAACGGTCACTTTTCGCCCGTGAACGGTTTTTAAACCAATCTGAACAATATCGAACACAATTAGCGGAAACCCAAACAGACCCGCGCTCTAGCGCCAATCGCGCACGGTATCGCCCTCGACGAGCACGCCCGGAAACAGCATGTGCTCCACACCGGGTTCAACGCCCTCGGCGCCGGCAATCTTGTCGACCGCCCACATGCCGACGCGCTTGTTGTCAAAGCGCACCGTAGCCAGGCGACAATCGGGCACGATGTCGCCCAGACTGTCATCAACACCCACCACGCTCACGTCCTGGGGCACGCACTTCCCGCGCGACTCGAGCCCGCGAATGCAGCCATATGCCATGGCATCGTTGGAGGCATAGATGGCAGTACAGGTCGGATCATCCGCCAGAGCCTGGCCTGCGGCATATCCGCTCTGTGCCGTCCAGTCGCCGCGCACGAGCTGCGGGGGCTCAATGCCATGCGCGCGCAATGTCTCGCGCCAGCCTTCCTCGCGCCGCATGCCCGAAAGCGAGCGCTCGGGGCATGAGATAAAGTGCACAGTCTTGTGCCCCCGCCCCAGCAAGTACTCGACAACTTGACGCGAGCAATCGAACTGGTCGTTATCGACCGTTGAACAGAGCGGGTGTTCCAGCATGGTAACGAGCACCGTCTGCATGCCGGGCAGCGGCTCAAAAGTGCCAAAGTCTGCCGGCATGCGGTTCATGATCACGACCATACCGTCTACCGGCAGCGCGCTCATGCGCGACGATGCGCTCTCGAGGGTATACGGATGCCCGTCTACTTTAGTGAGGGTGATGGCATAGCCGTGCTTATCGGCGGCGGCGGCAAAGCCCTCCATACGGTCGAGGTTGCCGGTACCGGTAATGTTGAACATGGCGACGCCGACGGTCTTAAACTTACCGCGGCGCAGCGATCGACCGGCAAAATTGGGGCGATACCCCAGCTCGCGCATGGCGGCACGCACGCGTTCCTTGGTCTCGGGGCGCACGCTGGGCGAATCGTGCACGGTGCGCGAGACCGTCTGCTCCGAGACGCCCGCGAGACGCGCCACATCCTTAACGGATACCGATTTTTTAACAGCGGCCATAGGTCGATCTTTCTATGTCAACGATGCCATTGGTGGCACCTTGCGCAGTCATTTTTAACGCCTTCAAGTATATCCAACGCCTCCCCCACCATACGCTCACCACCCAAAACCTACCGTTCACCGACATTTTTGCTTCCCCGAACGGCTTTTGTCGACCAAATGTTAACGTTGCCATTGCGCAAACACAGAGCCACCGGGCGGCTCAAACGTTTACGCATAAGGAATCGACGGTTCGCAGGCACAGGAACCACCGGTTCGCGTCTTTTTTTGTGTCGCAAAATGGCAACGTCAACATTTTGGCAACCGAACGCCAAAAGCTACCATCGTTGCTAACCCACCGACTCTTAGGAGCATTGCATGGAGCAACTCATCGCCATCATCGAAAAGGGCCAGCCCTTTTTCAACGCGATCGCCCGCAACAAGTACCTCAAGGCGATCCGCGACGGCTTTATCTCCGTCATCCCCATCATCATCTTCTCGTCCATCTTCTGCCTGGTAGCCTCGGTCCCCAACATCTGGGGTTTCTACTGGCCCGATGACATCAACAACGCCCTGTGGAAGTGCTACAACTACTCCATGGGCATCCTGGCCATCGCCTGCGCCGCCACCACGGCCAAGCACTTCGCCGACGCTCAGAACCGCGATCTGCCCAAGAACAACCAGATCAACTTTATCTCGTGCATGTGCGCGGCCATCATCGGCTTCTTGCTCCTTTCGAGCGACACCATCGCCACGGACGCTGCCAGCGGCTTCAACACCACCTACCTTGGTTCCAAGGGCCTGCTGACCGCTTTCATCGCTGCGTTTGTGACTGGCATCATCTACAAGTTCTTCATTAAGCGCAACATCACCGTCAAGATGCCCGAGCAGGTTCCGCCCAACATCTCGCAGACCTTTAAGGACATCATCCCCTTCTCCGTCTGCATCACCGTCTTTTGGGTTTTTGACATCGTCTTCCGCGCTGCTTTTGGCTTCTGCTTTGCCCAGGGCGTCATCCAGGTGTTCCAGCCCCTGTTCACCGCTGCCGACGGCTATATCGGCCTCGCTGTGATTTACGGCGCCATGAGCCTCTTCTGGTTCGTCGGCGTCCACGGCCCCTCGATCGTCGAGCCCGCCATCGCCGCCGCCCTTGTTGCAAACATGACCGACAACCTGGCTGCGTTCCAGGCCGGCCAGCACGCTTCCGCTGTCCTGACCCAGGGTGCCCAGTACTTCGTCGTCTGCATGGGCGGCACCGGCGCCACGCTCGTCCTGGTCTTTATGTTCTGCTTCCTGGCCAAGTCTCAGGAGATGCGCGCCGTCGGTAAGGCCGCTATCGTCCCCGTGTGCTTTGCCGTCAACGAGCCGCTGCTGTTCGCCGCACCCATCGTGCTCAATCCCGTCTTCTTTGTCCCGTTTGTCTTTGCCCCGATCGCCAACATCTGGATTCTCAAGATCTTTATCGACTTCTTGGGCATGAACGGCTTTATGTACACCCTGCCTTGGACTGTCCCCGGCCCCATCGGCACCATCATGGGCCTGGGCTTCCAGCCGCTCGCCTTTGTGATGCTCGCCCTTATCCTGGTCGTCGACTTTGTCCTGTACTATCCGTTCTTCCGTGCCTATGACGCCCAGAAGTGCGCCGAGGAGGCCGAGATTTCCGAGGAGGAGCTCGCCGCCAAGAACGCCGAGAAGGCCGCCAAGCTCAACGACGCCTTCCAGGGCAAGGCTGACGCCAAGAGCGTTGCCGCCGGCGCTGCTGCCGAGGCCGTGAAGTCCGACGCGCCCGCCGTTCCCGCCGCCGCCACCGAGGCTACGGCCGCCAGCGACCTCAACGGCAAGCGCGTGCTCGTGCTCTGCCAGGGTGGCGGTACCTCGGGCCTGCTCGCCAACGCGCTGGCCAAGGCTGCCAAGGAGCGCGGCATTGACCTCGAAACCGCTGCCGAGGCCTATGGCAACCACGTTGACATGCTCCCCGACTTTGACCTGGTCGTCCTGGCCCCGCAGGCCGCCAGCTACCTGGCCGACCTGCAGAAGGACTGCGAGCGCGTGGGCAACAAGTGCGTCGCCTGCCGTGGTAAGCAGTACATCGAGCTCTCCCAGAACGGCGACAAGTCTCTCGCCTTCGTCGCCGAACAACTTTCGAAGTAAGTAACGCTCAGGGCCAGCCGACCATCCAAGACCGGCTGGCCCTTCGATTTAGACGATTGGATCATCATGTCCGTTAACCCCGCTAGCGTCACCAACCCGCCTGCGCAGTTTCCCGAGGGCTTTGTCTTTGGCGGCGCCACTGCTGCTTACCAGGTAGAGGGCGAGACCCGCACCCACGGTAAAGGCAAAGTCGCCTGGGACGACTTCCTGGAGGCCCAGGGGCGCTTCTCCCCCGATCCCGCTTCGGACTTCTACAACCAGTACCCCGTCGATTTGGAGCTGTGCGAGGAGTTCGGCATCAACGGCATTCGCCTCTCCATCGCCTGGAGCCGCATCTTTCCCAACGGCACCGGTGAGATTAACCCCGAGGGCGTCCAGTTCTATCACGATCTCTTCGCCGAGTGCCACAAGCACCACGTTGAGCCGTTCGTCACGCTGCATCACTTTGACACGCCGCTGCCCCTCTTTGAGAAGGGCGATTTCCTCAACCGCGAGACCATCGACGCCTTTGTGGACTTTGCCACCTTCTGCTTTAAGGAGTACGCCGACCAGGTGACCTACTGGTTCACCTTTAACGAGATCTGGGCCGACGCCTCCAACACCTACATCGAGGGCACCTTCCCCGGTGGCGTCAAGGCGCATCTGGCCGAGGCCTTCCAGTGCGAGCACAACATGATGCTCGCCCACGCCAAGGCAGTACTGGCCTTCCACAACGGCGGTTTTAAGGGCAAGATCGGCGTCATTCAGTCGTTGGAGTTTAAGTATCCGCTCAACGAGAACGACCCCGCCGACATCAAAGCCGCCAACAACGAGCACGTGCTGCAGAACCAGTTTCTGCTCGACGCCACCTTCCGCGGCGACTATGCCCCCGACACCCTCGAGTGCGCCAACCGCCTGGCTGCCGTCTCGGGCGGCACCATCGAGATCCTGGACGAGGACCTCGAGATTATGCGCGAGGCGGCGCTCTACAACGACTACCTGGGCGTTAACAACTACCAGTGCCGCTTCTTGAAGGCTTACGACGGCGAGAACGACCTGCACCACAACGGTACGGGCGAGAAGGGCACCGGCCGCTGGCGCGTTAAGGGTATTGGCGAGCATGTGAACAAGCCTGGCATCCCCACCACCGACTGGGACTGGATCATCTATCCCGAGGGCCTGTTCGATCTGCTCGTCTACATTAAGCAGCGCTACCCCAACTACAAGCAGATCTTCATCACCGAGAACGGCATGGGCTACAAGGACCCCTACAAGGACGGTTTTGTGGACGACCAGCCGCGCATCGACTACATCGAGCAGCACCTGCGCTGGTTGCTCAAGGCCATGGAGGTGGGCGTCAACGTGGGTGGCTACTTCCTGTGGAGCCTGCAGGATCAGTTCTCCTGGACCAATGGCTACAACAAGCGTTACGGCTTCTTCTACGTTGACTTTGAAACCCAGAAGCGCACGCCCAAGGCAAGCGCATACTGGTATAAGCACGTGGCGCAGACCCGTCGTCTGGACTAGCGGCTTTCAACTAGCGGTTGGCGGAATTGCCCCGCTCACATAACCTGTCCCCATTTCTCAGCCGGGGGCGGCACGTCACACGGCGCGCCGCCCCCGGCCTTTTTTGGGCGGACCGTGTCGCACGTTTGTCTCGATCTGTAACATCTAGCCGAGTTTTTGGGTCCTAGCTGTTACAGATTGAGACAAACGGAACGCCCGAGTAGAAATATCTCGATTTGTAACATGTAGACCAGTTTTGACCGTCTAGATGTTACAAATCGAGACAAACGGAATAAGCCGGACCGAATTGTCTAAATTTGTAACAACTAGCTGAGTTTTTCGGTCCTAACTGTTACAGATTAAGATGAACGAGCCGAGCACGTCTACGCCCGCAGGTCCTTTACGCTGGAACGCTCGACCAACACGCCCGACACAAGCGTGCGGCTTCTGGAGCTCGGGGCTTCCAGACCTGCGACGACCTCGTTGAGCGCACGGACGCCCAGCTCGCGGTGGCGAAACTTCACCGACGTCAGAATCGAGTTGGGAATCGTCTTATAGAGCTCATCGTCGAAGCCGATCACGGACACATCATTGGGCACACTGAGCCCTTTGTCACGTAGAGCCATCATCACGCCGTTTGCCATGCAGTCGTTAGCCGCGAGGACCGCCGTGCAATCGGGTTTATCGGCAAGCACAAGGCCCGCGGCATAGCCACTATCCGCATTCCAGTCGCCTTGCAGGGGCGCGGGCGGCTCAATGCCACGCGCCTCGAGTGCCGCACGCCAACCTTTCATACGGCACTGGCTCGACAACGACTCTTTCTTACCAGAGACGAAGTACACGTTTTTATGCCCGTGATTCAAGAAGTACTCGCACGCCATGCGCGCGCCGCCCTCTTGGTCGTCACTGACGGTAGAGCAGGTAGGATGTTCCATCGGTGTGATAATCACCGTCTTGAGGTCTTTCGGCGCCTCAAAGCTATCAAAGTCATCGACCATCTGACGCAGGTTGAAGATCATGCCATCAACAGGCAGCTGCGACATCCTGCGCGCCGCTTCGGCAAGGGTCATCTTCTCCCCCGCGCGCTTCTTAATCATCGTGAGCGCAAAGCCGCGTTCTTCGGCGGCATCGGCGATACCGTCAATCATGTCCACGGCACCGCCCGACAAGTGAAACATCACCACGCCGATGCACCCGTAACGGCCCAACTTGAGTGAACGCGCGGCAAAGTTGGCTCGAAACCCGAGCGCCTCCATTGCCGAATGGACCTTATCGCGTGTCGACTCTCGCACGCTATCGGGCTCGTTGATCACACGCGACACCGTCTTGAGAGAAACGCCCGCGGCAACTGCCACATCATTCATTGAGACATTTTTCTTGTCCATCGTTGCCACTACTTCTCCAGTCGGTTTTGCATCGCTTGTTTTTTGCGTTCTAGCATACACTACCTGCCCGACTGACAAATCAACCGTTTACCGGACAATATCGACCGCTCACCCGTATATCCTTGTTGCTCTTCCAAAAATGTCTTACGTTGTCATTAACGAAATGACAACGTTGTCATTTCGCAATGCCTTCCTTAAGCAGGAAGGTTTCCGGGCAGTCCTGACCATCCATCGACGACCAGTTCCATCCACATGCATCGCGCATCAAGTAGCAAAGGAGCTCTATGGACGCCATCGTAAAGATGCTCGAAAAGCATCAACCGTTCTTCGAGAAGATCTCAAGGAACATCTACCTCCAGGCCATTAAGGACGGATTCCTTGGGTGCATGCCCATCGTCCTCACCTCTTCGATCTTTCTGTTGATCGCCACCCTTCCTGGCGTCGTTGGCATCACGCTGCCCCAGCCGCTCATCGACTGGTGCAACAAGCTGTACAACTTCACCATGGGCGTCATGGGCATCATGGTTGCCGGCACCACTGCCAAGAACTTCACGGCGTCCATGAACCGTCGCATGCCCGCCGGCAAGGTGCTCAACGACGGCTCCACTATGGTTGCCGCCCAGTGCAGCATGCTGCTGCTCGCTGTTACGCAGTTCACCACCAAGTTCAACGGCTCCGAGCTTTCGGTCTTCGATTGCACCAGCATGGGCGCGCGCGGTCTGTTCTCCGCCTATATCGCCGCGTTCATTACCGTTTGGGTCTACAAATTCTGCGTCTCGCGCGATCTGACCATTAAGCTGCCCAAGGAGGTTCCGGGCGCCATCGCTCAGAACTTCCGCGACATCATCCCCTTCGGTGGCGCTGTCATCATCTGCGGCATCATCGATGTCGTCGTGCGCAACCTCATGGGCGTTCCGTTCTCCGAGCTGCTTATCAAACTGCTCTCCCCGCTCTTCACTGCAGCAGAGACCTACCCCAGACTCATCCTTATTCAGGCAGCCACCGCATTCTTCTGGTTCATCGGTGTCCACGGTCCTTCGATTGTCCAGCCGGGCATCGACCCCATCCGTCTTGCCAACCAGGCCGAGAACCTGCAGGTTCTGCTGGCCGGTGGTCACCCCGCCCATTCCCTCACCTTCAACATGTCGCTCGTGGGTGAGTTCGGCGGCACCGGCGCCACGTTCATCGTGCCGCTTCTGCTGATTCTCTTTATGAAGTCCAAGCAGCTCAAAGCCGTCGGTAAGGCCTCGATTGTTCCTGTTGCCTTCGCCGTCAACGAACCGCTGCTCTTTGGCGCGCCGATGATCCTTAACCCCTACATGCTCATCCCCTTTGTTGCCGCCGGCTGCGTCAACGTAAGCGTTGCCAAGTTCTTTATCGACAACGTGGGCATGAACGGCTTCTCCTTCGTGGTGTCTTGGGCTACCCCTGCCCCCATCGGCATCTTCATCACCACGAACTTCCAGCTTATCGCCCTGGTGTTTGTCGCAATCATCATATTGCTGGACGCCATCATCTACCTGCCGTTCTTGAAGGCATACGATAAGCTGCTCTGCGACCAGGAGGCCGAGCGCGCCGCCGAGCTGGGTCTTGAGTCCGATGGTGCCGCTTCCATCGCCGCCAACGCCTCTGCGCCCGCTGTCGAGCAGACTACCGCTTCCGTCGAGCCGACCGCCGCTGCCGCCGACAGCAAGCCTGTCGCCGATCAGCCCGAGCCCGCCTCCGACGCATCCGCTAAGAAGGATGTCGACGGTCTGAAGGTCCTCGTCCTGTGCGCCGGCGCCGGCACCTCTGCCATGCTCGCCAACGCCATCAAGGAAGGTGCCGCACAGACCGGAGAGAACATCGCTTCCTCCGCAGGCGCCTATGGCCAGCACACTGCCATCATGGATCAGTACGACGTCATCGTGCTCGCTCCGCAGGTTCGTAGCTACTACAACGACATGAAGGCCGACACCGATCGTCTGGGCATTAAGCTGCTCGCCCCGCGCGGCAAGGAATATATCGACCTTACTCGCGACCCCGCTGGCGCCATTAAGTGGCTCCGCGAGAACCTCGACTAGTTTCCTCCCTCTGTTGGTGCCCGGACCCCCAGTTCGGGCACCCCTCCCTATTCGAATCCCACAGAAAGGATGACTCATGACCAACCCCATGCAGTTCCCCGACGGCTTTGTGTTTGGCGGCGCCACCGCTGCTTACCAGGTTGAGGGCGAGACCCGCACGCACGGCAAGGGCAAAGTGCCCTGGGACGATTTCCTGGCAGCTCAGGGTCGCTTCTCCCCCGATCCCGCAAGCGATTTCTACAACAAGTACCCGGTCGATATCGACCTGTGCCAGCGTTTCGGCATCAACGGCATCCGCGTCTCCATCGCTTGGAGCCGCATCTTCCCCAACGGCACTGGCGAGATCAACCCCGAGGGCGTTGCCTTCTATCACGAGCTCTTTGCCACCTGCAATAAAGCCGGCGTTATCCCCTATGTCACGCTCGATCACTTCGATACGCCCGAGGCCTTTTACCAGAACGGCGGCGAGGGCTTCCTGACGCGCACGACGATCGACGCCTTTGTCGAGTACGCCAAGTTCTGCTTTGCCGAGTTCACCGAGGTCAAGCACTGGTTTACCTTCAACGAGATTCCCGCGACCGCCGAGGGCAGCTTTATCGTCGGCAACTGGCCGCACGGCGAGAAGTATCGCCTGGACAAGGCCTTCCAGCTCATGCACAACATGATGGTGGCCCACGCCAAGGCCGTCGTCGCCTTCCATGAGGGTGGCTTTGAGGGTGAGATCGGCATTGTCCAGAACCTGGAGCCCAAGTATCCCCTCGACCCCAACAACGCCGCCGACTGCGAGGCAGCTCGCATGGCCGACGTCATCAACAACCGCTGGGTACTCGACGCCACCTTCCGCGGCCACTATGCCGCCGACACGATGGAGGCTGCGACCAAGCTGTCCCATATCGCCGGCGGCGAGCTCGACGTCCGCGACGAGGACATCGCCGCGCTGACCGCCGCGCTCCCCTACAACGATTGCCTGGGCGTCAACACTTACAAGTGCCAGTTCCTGCGTGCCGCCGAGGGCGAAAACGACATCAACCACAATGGCACCGGCGACAAGGGCTCCTCGCGCTGGTTCCTCAAGGGCGTGGGCGAGTCATGCGTGCGCGAAGGCGTACCCACCACCGATTGGGACTGGATTATCTATCCCGAGGGCCTGTACGACCTGCTGCTGCGCATTAAGAACGATTACCCCAACTACAAGAAGATCTACATCACCGAGAACGGCATGGGCTATAAGGACGACTTCGAGGACGGCTTTATCGACGACGCCCCTCGTATCGACTACATGCGCCAGCATCTCGCATGGATCCTCAAGGCAATCGACGGCGGCGTAAACGTCGACGGCTACTTTGTGTGGTCGCTGCAGGACCAGTTCTCCTGGACCAACGGCTATAACAAGCGCTATGGCCTGTTCTACATCGACTTTGAGACCCAGAAGCGCTATCCCAAGGCGAGCGCGTACTGGTACAAGAACGTCGCGGAGACCGGCCTGCTCATGGCTTAACTTCTGCCACATGCCCCCTGTCGGCCGCATGCGAATCCCTCCACGGGTTCGCATGCGGCCTTTTTGTTTTCGCGCGGGTCGGCAGCCGTTTGTCTAAATCTGTAACATCAAGTCGAGTTTTTTGCCTCTACCTGTTACAAATCAAGACAAACGGGAATCACTCTGCCGAAACGTCTCAATCTGTAACAGATATCTGCTCAAATCGAGTCTAGGTGTTACAGATTGAGTTTTTGATTTGGGAGGTTGAGGATGGGGGATCGCGTGCCGAAAGCATGGTCCCCGGATAAAAAAGCTCGCCGGCCAGGCCGAAGACATGGCCCACATCAAGGCAGACCTTTGCCCCTGCTCGCCCGAGCAAAAAGTCATGCCCCTCGATGCGCTCTGCCAGTCCGGCACCGAGACCCCGCAATGGCGGTGGGATGTGCTGGTCGGAGAGGGCGACCCGCTCTACTGCAAGTCCCGAGAGATCTAAGTATCCGCTGCAAGGTATAAGAACGAATTGGAGCCCTGGTACATACCGGGGCTCCTCGTGGTAGTGGCTGTCTAATGAATCTGGTGGCTAGGCCTCTTCGCCGCCACTGGATTCAGTTACCGTTTCCTCCTCACTATGTTGCGTCTCTCTCGTAGCCTCATCAACTTCTGTTGACGAATGTGCCTCTTCGTATACTTCGATGTTCGCCTTGAGCATGGTTGCACTCTGTTCAGCAAGAGCGATCTTCCTCTGGTGCTTGTCGTAGGCATACAGTCCGATTCCACCTGCGACTAGCGTGGCTACAGAACCGATTACTCCACCCTGGATTCTTCCAACGGAAATCCCGCCCGCTCTGATATTGCTGATCAGCGCCTGAGGCCCACCGAACTCTTTCGCCAGATGCGACAATTGCGCATAGTCCCAAGTCGTCATTGCCTTTTCCTCACTTTCTTTCACTTCAGCACCGCTTCCACTGGGGTGCTCACTTTCGACAGTGCTATCATGCCATCGGTAAATAAGACGGTATATGTCCTATAATTGTCTTATCTGTTGTTAATGAGGAATGATTAAGACAATGTACGTCCGCAAAGATCGCCCTAAGGACATTTTTCCAAAGAGACTCAGCGGTTTGATGGAAAGCTATGAAATAGAAAAGGGGCGCAGAGGCATTAGCAATATCGGCCTTGCGCGTCTGCTCTATCAAAAGCGTAACGGTGCCGATGATGCCTCGCTAGCCGATGACCGCTATGCAGTGGAAAGGGAGAACGGCCGCAAGGCGATTGCGAGAAAGATCAGCCGATTTCGAAAAGGAGATCAGTTTCCTCAATGGGATGACCTCGTAGATCTGGCTGACATATTCGGAAAGCCAGTAGGTTTTCTCATCGGGGAGACCGATTGTGATACGTACGAGCTCCAAGATATTGCTGACTTCCTTGGTCTCAGCGGCGAGGCTGTTCTGTCCATCGAGCGTATGACGAGAAAAGTTAGTGCGGAGTGGCTTCCGGAACAGTCTGGCGGCAACGGCGGAGACCATGAGGAATGGGAAAAATACCTCGTGAATGATATGGTCGCGAAGGCGAATGCCGAGCCAGAAGCTTGCAGGGCAGTGCTCAATCGAATGCTGACCGCAGCAGCGTTTAAAGACCTTGTGCTCTGCCTGTCTGAGGTCGGCGATGCCCAATACAATCTGCTTATGGAACGCATTGCAAGTGCGGAAATAGAACTGAGAGACGCAGACGTACTCAGTGACAACCACCCAGACTCCATCATGGGGCAAATGGCGGCAAAATCCCGATTCAGGGATGCTGCAACACGCCTGCAGGAAGCGGAAAATGCGGTGAGGTCCAGCAGGTATGCAGCTTATGAATGCCATGTCCGCATCGTTGATGAAATGTTCTCGGATATTACCCAGACTGACGCAAATACCGTAGCCAAAGAGCATGTCAAGCAGAGACAGTCAGGTAACCAGGCGTAGCCGTCGTATCGATACGGAAGTGGGTATAAACCGTCCTGCTGCTTGCATACGTGGTTCCGTTGCCGCCCGTCAGCTTGTAGCAGTTATAGAAGCACTGCGAGTCCGAAACCCCGCTCGAAGGCAGCGCCCAGGTGGCGTCGGCGTAGATCGTCACCAGCGACGAGCACCCCGAGAAGCAGTAGGTCAGGTCGGTGAGCGCAGACGGGTCGAAGCCTCGGAAGTCCAGCTCGGCGGGCGACGAGCGCGAAGCGAACGCGAACCGCACGACTTGACACCTGCGAGGTTGCCCAAACCGGAGACCACCTCCAGCGCCGTGCATGAGTAGAAGAGGTGGGTCAGGTTCATGGTTGCGAACGTCGCCATGTCTGCCGCGAAGGCGATGCGCTCATCGGCCGCCTGGCCTTCACCTGCTGGATTTCGTCGCGCAGGGCGTCCGCCACCTCGGCGCTCTTGGCAGCCTCGGCCACTTGCCCCTCAAGCTCCTTGATGCGAGCCTCCTGCTTGGCGAGAAGCGCCTGGTAGCCCCTCTCCGAGTCCACTGCCTGCGGCTCTTCCGCCTGCGCGACCCCTTCTTGGCCGCCCGCCTGCGCTGCGACCTCTTCCTCGTCGTCGATGCTATGGTCGTCTCCGTCCATGTCGGCCTGCCTTTCGATTGACATAGGCCAGCACAAACGAACCGTCCCTTAACCATGCAAATAGGCTAAAGGTCGGTCACAAAGTGAGGTCATCCAGTCCGTTCGGCAGTTTGTGACCATTAGCAAGAATTAGAGGCAACGCAACGAGCGAACGCTCGATAATGGTCTAGAATATTGGACTTGACATTTGGGAGGCAAGATGGAGACTGTGAACCTTATCCTTGGAATTATCGCATCCATCGCCGCCGCCGTCATCTCGCTCCAAAACAAGCAAGAGATCAAGTCAATCAAAAAGAGTCTAAGCGACAACTCACAGACCGCTACAGGTAAAGTTGCCACAAACGTCGTAGGCAGCAACAACTCGGCGAACATCCATGCTTCGCGATAAGCCAACGCAGACAAGCCAGAGCGCAATTGGAAAGGTCGCCACGAACATAACCGGCGACTCCAATAGCTATGACTCACATGACATAAACATCTACCAGCCCGTCTCGTCTGGCCCGCACCGGCCGCTTACAAAGACGCTCATGTATAAACTCCTGCAAATCATGATTTCGTCGACTGAGCCAACGGGCGAAGATTTCCCCCTTACGCCTCCGCCTCCTATAGAGAAGAAGCTGATTTACAACCACGCACCGCGTTACCTAAACATCATCAACGAGTATTCTGAGAACTACGCTCGTCTCGACAGCGTGATCAAGGAATTCCCCGACAGCGAAGCCATCATCCAAAGGCTGAACAAGATGTTTGTCAATGTGGCAGACGTTCGCGATGACGGCAAGCTGTGCGTAGGAAACGGCGATGCACAGCTCAAGCTCATCGAGAACGAGATCTATAACATGATTGTGAATGACGCAAGCTTTCAGGCTGACGAGGTCCCCGAAGAAATCATCAACCAGTTCTGCGTTGCGTTGATTGCCGTTGCCGTGGCAAAATGCAGAGTCCTTCTGAGGCCAGGTGATGACGATGCTGCTGCTTGATCGCAATAATGAGCCGACGAGCACGGTCTATTACATCGCTGCCGCCTTGGATGGCTACATCGACCAGAACCCAGGCTTGGACGCCGGTCAACTCTATGAGGTAACGGCGAACACTCTGGTCAAGAAAGAAGTGAGCTACGACTTCTTTGTCATGGCTTTGGACTTTCTCTTCCTCCTCGGACGCGTGTCAATAGACGAGAAGGGAGGGCTACATGTTCATCAAGTCGCTTAGAATTCGCAAGACAACAACTGACGAAATAGTTCGCGAGGTCTTATTCCACAAGGGTGCCAACCTCATCGTCGATACCGAGGACTCCGAATCGCACAATCGCGTTGGAAAAACAACCTTCCTCAAGCTCATTGATATCGCAATGGGTGCCAAGGACAGGAAGCTCATTTACACAGACGCCGACACGGGCACGGTGACCGAGGAGCTACGCGATTTCATCGTCACAAACAAGATCGCCGTCGACATGACACTGACATCGGATTTTCCCGATGGCGATGACGTGATTCTCACAATCGACCTCTTCCCGAATGGAAGGTACTACATAGACGGCGAAAAGATGGGGCAGAAAGCTTACCAGCAACGACTCAATGTCTTGCTTTTCGGGAACGAAGCGAATGTGCCCACGTTTCGCCAATTGATCAATTCATTTGTCCGCGTGTCCGTAGGCGGGGATGATAATTCCTTCCTCAAAACCGTTCCCAGCGGCAGCACATCCATCTACCGGAGTGTCTACAACGCTCTGTTCGGCATCTCAGATCCGGCGCTCGACAAAAAGCGTGACGACCTCAACAAGGACTTGAACAAGACGCGTGAGTCCATCAAACGCTATAAGAAAGTCCAGAACGTCGATACGGTCAGCGAGCAGCAGCAGATACTTGCAGGGCTCGAAGCCGAGCATGAAGAAGTCCAGTGCAAGCTCAACAGCATCATCGACGCCGATGTCTACAGGGCCAACCGCGATGAAATCGCGGCTACACGCACCCGATACGCATCTCTGACACTGCAACTCTCAGACATAGACTACAGGCTGCAACGAAATGAAGAGGCCCTGCAGACTGCTATGCAAGAGCGCGGTAGACAAGCCGACGTTAATTTGAGCAGACGGTTTTTCGAGGAAGTCTGTTCGATGATCCCGATGGTGAATGCAACTTTCGAAGAGATGGTCGCATTCAACAACCAGCTCTGCGACAACAAGATTGCCTATTTCGCGAGTGTGGCAGAAAAACTGAAGGCCGAGCGTGCATCTGTGCAACGTGAAATCAGCCAACTGTCATCGCAGAACAGCCAATTCATGTCATTGGTGGAGCAAGACCTCATCGATGAGTACGAGTCGCTTCAGGCACGCCTAGTTGAGCTTTCGAGCAGTATCGGCAAATGCCGAGAAGTAATAGATACGCTCAACAGCTTTGAGGTAGAACAGACCAGCATTGAGGGAAAAATCGCATCGCTTGGCTCGTCTGATGATGGCGACGAGCCGCAATCCAACGATTTTGCTGCAATGATGCTTGCGTTTAACGCATTCTTCACTCCGCTTGCCAGGGAGTTCAACAACGAATCGCCGCTGCTCGTTTACTATGAAGAGTCGAACAAGTTCCCCGTTGCAATACGTGATACCGCTGGCTCCAGCACGGGCACACGCAAGTCACTCATCGCCGCATTTGATTTAGCGTATCAGCAGTTTGCAGAATCAAAGGGCATCAAGACTCCGCGCTTCATAGTGCATGACGTCCTTGAAAACATCGAGGGTAAGGTGTTGCGTGACATAATCGCACGCGCCAGCACAATCAACTGCCAGTACATAGTCGCAGTCCTTAAGGAGAAGCTCGATTCGTCGCTGATACCAGCCGAGGAGCAGGGTAAACTGCAAATCCTGCAGCTTTCGATTGACGATATGCTTTTCACGCGTGGCAAAGGTGTTGCGTCGTAGGAGTGACCTGTACTCTCCTACTCCCGTATCCCCACCGAGAACTCCCCGCCGAAGTTGTTCACCTCGAACCGCTCGTCAGCCACAAGTCCCTCCTTGCTCACACGGCACGCGAACGGAAACAACTCGGCCACGTCCTGCAGTTCCAGGAACGTCCGGTAACTCGACCGGTTTACCAGCATGTCGGCAAAGACCAAAAACCGCGTAAGCTCGTCATTCAGTTCGATGGGCTCTGCAATCACGTAGTGCCCCCGCCTCACGCGCCGGACAACGCCGAACTGATTGAGCGATGCCACAATCTTTTCGGAGCCCTTCAGGATGGTCATGCGCTTGCGCGCCGCCTCAACGCTCTTATTGTCCCGGCCTAGTCAAGTACCCGTTGCCTCTCCTCGACCATCTCGCAGAAGCCTCCCACATCCATGAGCCATTCTTGCTGTGAAGGCGTGTAGGTGGGGAAAAGCTGGGAGGGGATGACGAGCTGGAGCTTGCTGTCACGCATGGCGTTCGTGTAGTCCACGCTCACGGCGGGCTCCAGCGTGATAAGGTGCTTACGCTCGATGCGGTTCGCCTCCTCGAGCACCTGCCTCCAGCGC
Source organism: uncultured Collinsella sp. (assembly GCA_900548935.1). GTDB lineage: Bacteria > Actinomycetota > Coriobacteriia > Coriobacteriales > Coriobacteriaceae > Collinsella. Next base: position 6,216 of record URMR01000012.1, on the reverse strand, counting down.
TCCTTGATGGTCGTCTTCGCACCGAGCATCGTAAGGCTCGAGGAGGGGAACCCCTCATCCCGGTAGCACTCGATTGACGGAAAAATGAAGTCCGGCTTCGACTTTCCCTCGGTGTAGGGCTGTGCGGAGTATCGGATTCCCCTACCCTTGAACAGGAACTCAAGCTGGTGCTCGAACGCTGTGCCCGCGCGGGACTTCCTGCGCTGGAAGGTCGACATGGTGGTCTTCAGAATGCCGTCGACGTCGAGCTGGCCGTTCAAATAGGGCGCAAGGTCTCTCTCAAGCAGATGGCGCTCAAACACCTTGAACAGCAATTCCTCGCGCTCGTAGCACGCGAGCAGGCTTCGATCGGGGTCATCCGCCCAGTCGAGACCTTCAAGGGTTGAGATGGAGTACTCCGTAAAGTCGATGCCCTTCGGAAACGTATGTCCAAACCTCTTGACCATATCGTCCAAGTAGATATCCGCGCTCAAGGGAGCGCGCGTCTCGATACCAATCATGCCGAGGATGCGCGAGGCCACCGCACCGATACGGTTGCGCTCGCCCTTTGATACGGCATAGCCCGAGCGGTCGGGCTCCTCGAAGCCGAACAGCCACCTCAGCTGCGACTCGATGGTCGAGCCTTTTTTAGCGAAGATGATGAGCAGCCCGAGGTCATCGGAGTTGGCGACCACCATGAGGTCGCCAGCGGATGCCTGCCTGATGGCGGGGTTGTCCTTGTAGTAGAGACGGTACTCGGTTCTCGTGGGATGTTTGCGGCGCGCATCGTACCAAGTCACGGTCCCGTCGCACATCTCCGGCTCCGCCTCGTCGCATATGTAGGCGAACGTGGTGCGGATGTCGCGGATGTCGTCGTCACCGAACAGCGACCTCAGCGGCAGCGTGCCGTTGAACTCGTGCTGATTACTCCTACCTGCGTCGATATCGACGTCCGCGAGGGTCTTCGAGACCGCGCCGTCGAAGTAGCTGCTAAGCGCCCCGTAATCCATCCTGACACGCTCCCATCATGAGCTTGGCCACCGACCGTATTACAGGGACCGTCACCGAATTGCCGAACTGGCGGTAGGCCTGTGTGTCGGAGACCGGGATTATGAACCGGTCGGGAAATCCCTGCAAGCGCGCGCACTCTCTAGGGGTCAGCTTACGGGGGTTCTCGCCCTCGCCGCGCGAGACCAAGATCTCACTACCGTCCTTATGATAGCGTGCGGAGAGCGTCCTCGTGGTGTCCGATGGAGTGATAAGACCGTAGCCGAACCCGTTGCCGGCGGCCTCGTGCTTGGCCTTGTATGCTTTCAAATATGACCACAGCTTGTCGGAGAGCACGTACCTCGCGTCCGCATCCTCCTCCAGAATCTCCGCGGCTTTCTGACCACTGTTCGGGCAGTCGAGGTCGTCCCAAGAGAACTCCACATCGTCGCGAAAGCCAACAATGTAGATGCGCTCGCGGTGCTGGCATGTCCAACCCTTGGAGTCCAGAACCTTGTAGTGAACGTGGTAACCGAGCTCGTCCTGGAGGACCTGCATGATGACGTCGAACGTTCTGCCCCTGTCGTGACTGATCAGATTCTTCACGTTCTCGAGCAGGAACGCCTTCGGGCGCTTCTCGTTCAGGATGCGTGCAACCTCGAAGAAGAGCGTGCCCTGCGTCTTGTCTTCGAAGCCCGTAGCGCGACCAAGGGAGCGCTTCTTGGACACACCCGCAAGCGAGAACGGCTGGCATGGAAAGCCAGCGAGCAGCACGTCGAAGTCGGGGATGTCTGAAGCGGCGACCTCACGGATGTCCCCCGCCGGGGTTTCGCCGTAGTTCATGCGGTAGGTCTTCTGCGCAAACTTATCCCACTCGCAGGAGAAGACGCACCTGCCGCCCAGCTCCTGGAACGGCATGCGGATCCCGCCGATGCCCGCGAACAGGTCGATGAAGGTGAAGGCAGGCTTCCCCTCCCCTGCGGGTGCAAAGGGGGCGCGATGGCCGAGGGTGGAGATGTACTTCGACTCGGCTGCGGTGGGCCTTGTTTCGCCTGCCTCCCAGCGGCGCACCGTTCGCTCGCCGTTGGGGCCCATGCCTAGGGCAGCGGCGAATTCCTTCTGAGTCAAGCCGAGCTCCTGTCTCTTGGCCTTTACCTCATCTGCTGATAATTGCATGACGCACCTTCTGGATAGATAACAGGACAATATGTCCTCATTTTGCCACAGGGATGAAGAGATAAACTCGTCAGAATAGCAACCTTGCCCCAAACCATGGGTTTCTCACGTCTCCCACATCCGACAATCCATGTACCACTCAAACCGCGAAGACCCATCTAACCACCGCTGCGTTCTATACGATAGTCGTTCGCCAGGACATTTTTCTGCCGCCGCAGTCATTAGTCCAAGTGAAAAGCGGCAAGCCGAGAACCTCACGCCTCTCCATCATCAATCATTCCATTTCACAAATGACGCAGCGGCGCAATTAGCAACGCGGAGCATGGAACCATGCTATACCCGTCCAAACGATATTGTCCGCGCCCAACAGCTATCAATCAATTTACCTTGGCCTGCTGGCGCAGAGAGTGCAGCCAAGCCTCATGATCATCGTAACAATAAAGAACATGGGATCGCGAGGATTTGCCGAGGCGAATGTACTCCGGCCCCTTACTAGGACAGCGCCAATTTGCAAGGGTCTTCGCGCTTACGCCAATCAACTTTGCTGCCTCTTCACTCGAAAACGCAAGCGGGCGTACGGATTCAACAGCGCATGTCACGCCGTTTGCTCCACCCATAAAGACCCTCAGACTCTCCGATCACACCCACCCGTTACAGATTGAGACAATTTGACGGTACCGAATTCTTGTCAAGGCGTGGTACAATTGTGTCCCAACGCAAAGGAGGTACCTATGCCCACCTGTGTGCCCGTCCGAGACATGAAGGACACCGCTGCATTTACCGCGCTTGTTGAGTCCGAGCGCGACGTCACCGTAACTAAGAACGGCTATGAGGCCATGCACTGCATCAGCAGCGACCAGTATCGTCTCATGCAAGACGAAATCGCCAAAGCCAAGCTGCTGTCTCGTATGATGTTGGCAGAAGACGAGATATCGCAAGGCGACTACAGCGACTACGACTCCTTCGCGACCGCGATACGAGACAAATATGGCCTATAACGTCGTAATACTCGAAAGCGCACAATATGAATACGAGGCTATTGTCAGATACCTTGCTCAAATCCTTATGAACCCACGTGCAGCAGGCAATTTTGTTGCTGAGTTTGAATATCAGCTTGATCTGCTTCGCGAGCAGCCGCTCCTACGGCCCCTCTCCCACATACGAGAGCTGGCGGCACGCAATTATCGATCGTTTACCGTCAACAAATACGTGTGTCTTTACAAGTTTGAGCACGAAACAATCTATATCGCCCGCGTCTTTCATCAGTCACAGGACTACGCCCGCCTGGTCTAACCCACAAGCTGAATACTTGGCCCGAGCACATTTGCGCGTCAACGTGAAGCGGTAATCCCCGCGCCGGCAGGGGGCAGAAGTATCGCTTGCAGCGCTAGCTAGCAAATGACCTGCGTGAGTTCCTCGATGGCGGCGCGATCCTCGGCGGCAATACCCGGCTCGCACACCACGGCGTCCAAATTGTCCAGGCGGCAGAAGGTGTAGAAGTCGCGCTTGCCGATCTTGCTGGAGTCGGCGATCAGATAGCGCGAGTCGGCCTTGCTAAAGGCGAGCTGCTGGATACGACCCTCATCCATATTAGACGTAGACACGTCGCCATCCAGAATGCCGTTGGCGCCGATAAACGCCGCATCGATACCCAACGCACGCAGAGTATCCTCGGCCGTTGGCCCCACAAAAGCGGCGGTGCGGCGACGGTACATACCGCCCACGAGACACAGGTCACAGTCTTCGCGTGCCTCGAGCAGGTTAAACACCGAAAGCGAATTGGTCACAATGCGCAGACGAAACGCCGGCAACATCGAGGCCATCTGCTCAACCGTGGTGCCTGTCCCCAAAAAGATGGTCGAGCCTTCCTCGATAAGCTCCACAGCATGGCGCGCAATCTGCAGCTTTTCCTCGGCATGCTTAGTGCGCTTTTCGCTGTGCGAATACTCGCGGCGCAACATAGCGTGGGGACGGCCTTGTGCGCTACGGGCTCCTCCGTGCACGCGTTCAATCTCGCCCAGGCTCGCAAGTTCTTCGAGGTCGCGGCGAATCGTCATGTCCGAAACGCCCAGCGCATCCGAAATCTCCTTAACCGAGACCGTACCCTGCTCTTCGAGCAGCTGACGAACCTTATCCTGTCGCTCTGCCTTAATCACGATGAATCCTCGCCGTTCTTTGCGCGCATATCATTCAAACAGTAACGAACAAATTGTATCAGACTCGCGCGCGTCAGAAATGAACGCCCGCACAGCTCCAATCATCACTTTTTTGAGAAAAATACCCCCTGCTTTAGTGGGGTGTAGTGATAATCTCGCCTGTTCGCGCTACAGTTTGTCGGAAATACCTCGATGTTAGGAACCAAATGATCACTTCCGAGCTTTTCGGCACCGCGCCGTGCGGTACCCCCGTTCATCGTTACACCCTCAACGGGCCCGAGATCTGCGTTCGCATTATGGACTATGGCGCCACCGTGTTGGGCATCGACGTGCCCGACATCCCCGGCAACGTGCGCGATGTGGTGCTGGGCTTCGATAAGCTCGAGGATTACTTTGACAACCCCGCCTGCTTTGGCGCGACCATCGGCCCCGTGGCCAACCGCACTGCAGGTGCCACGATCACCATCGCCGGCACGGACTGGCATATGCCCGCCAACGAGGGCACCAACAACCTGCACAGCGATCTTGAGCATGGTCTGCACAAGCGCGTATGGGACGTTGAGCTCGACGAGGTCCACAATGCCGTGCGCATGACCACCTCGCTTGAGGACGGTGAGCTGGGCCTTCCCGGCAACCGCACCTTTACGGCCGTGTTTACCGTGACGCGCACCGGCTGCTTCCGTATCGAATATGGCTGTGAGAGCGACCGCGCCACGTACGTGTCCATGACCAACCACACGTACTTTAACCTTGCCGGTCACAACGCCGGCATGGACTGTGAGCACTTCTTTGTTGCTAACGCTGCCCACTACCTGCCCATCAACGAGCAGAATATCCCCACCGGAGAGATCGCTCCGGTCGAGGGCACGCCGTTTGACTTCCGTGAGCTGCGCCCCGTCGCGCCCGGCATGGAAGCCGACGACCCGCAGATTAAGCAGGCCCGTGGCTACGACCACTGCCTGTGCATCGATGGCTATCAGTACGGCCGTAATCTGCGCCGCGCGATGCACGTCGAGGAGATGTGGACCGGCCGTGAGCTGGACTATTACACCACTGCCCCGGGCGTGCAGCTCTACACCGGCAACTGGCTGGGCGACGAACACGCCAAAGACGATGCCAACTATGGTTGGGGCGCCGGCTTTGCCCTCGAGGCCGAAATGTATCCTGACACGCCGCACCATGCGCTGTTCCCCCAGGGCATCGTGGGCCCCGGTCATCCCTACAGCAATGTGATCGAATACCACTTTATGAGGCACTAGGCCCACAACGCGACATATCGCACAGCAACGCCCGCCGGCACCACCGCCGACGGGCGCTTTGCTACCTAGTCATTGGGGACGTTCTTAAATGACTAGTCATTGGGGACAGTCTTTAACGTTTGGCGAGAAGGACTGTCCCAATCTGCCGACACTTGGGGACGTTCCTAAAAGGCCGGCACATAAGGAACGTCCCCAAGTGCCAAGGGTGTCCCGTTTGACTAGTCATTTAAGAACGTCCCCAATGACTCGTTGAATGGGGTCGGGATTGGAGCTGGGGAGATAGCGGATTTCTAGTTCTATGCCGAGCTTTTGCAGCTCTTTGAGGGCGGCGATGTCCGCATCGTCTATGGCGACCGCAGGCGTTACAGAGCGTTTGCCCTCCCCTGCCCGCATATGGCCAATGCTGATCTTGGTGATGGGCACGCCGCCCTTAACCAGCGCGAGCACATCGGCGGGCGAGGCCACCATGATCAGAATCCATTGGCGCGGCGTCGCGGTGTGAATGATGTCGATGGTCTTTTGCACTGAGAAAAACCGTGTCCAGACGCCATCGGGCGTCGCCACCCTCATAGGGGCCCATTGGCGCGAATCCGCCGCAATCTCGTCGTTGACGATCAGGACAAGATTGGAACCAATCGCCTCATTCCACAGCTCAACGT
>URMR01000011.1 GCA_900548935.1 uncultured Collinsella sp. | reverse complement strand
ACATATAGGTAAAAGGGCGCCCCGCCGGACCATGTGGCCGGCGGGGCGCCCTTTTGTGTTGTGCTGTCCGTGAACTAGCGAGCCAGCTTAACCTTTGCCGCTGCCTCGACAAACGACTTCCACAGGTTAAAGTCGGTCTCGAGCGTCTTCCACGTGTACTCAGGGTGCCATTGCACGCCCAGGCAGAACGGCTGGCCTTCGACCTCGATGCACTCAGGAACGCCGTCGGTTGCCTTGGCGACCAAGCGCGTGCTTTTACCCAGACGGTCGACGCAGCAGTGGTGTGCGGAGTTGGTCTGGATAAGCTTGGCGCCACCAACCGCGCGGTCGAGCAACGAGCCCGGCACGACCTCGACGGGATGCACGGGGTCGTTGAGCACGTGGGTGTGGCGCCACTGCGTGCGGCCCTCGCGAGCGCCCAGGCTCGGCACGTCCATGCACAGGGTGCCACCAGTGGCGACGTTGAGCAGCTGCGTGCCGCGGCAGGTGGTAAAGAGCGGCTTCTTGGCGCGAAGCACCTCGCCGACCAGCTTAAACTCAAAGCTATCGCGGATCTCGCAGCAGAGGGTGGGGTCGTAGGGTCGATCATCGCCCCAACGTTTGGGATTGACGTCGGGGCCGCCGGGGATGGCGATGCCGTCGGCGATATCAACGTAATGACGGATGACCTCAATGTCCTCGGTGATGGACATCTGCAGCGGCAGGCCGCCAGCGGCAAGGATGGCATCGACAAAGACACTTGCGATTTCCTCGTTGGGGGAGAGCATCTCGGTTAAAAACGGCTCTGCCTCTTCCCAGCGCGGTGCGACGAGGATGAGTGGGCGGTCGGCGGGGGCGACGTCGACGTGCGGGGTGTATGACGATGAAGTGCGAGTTCCGATCATAGGTGTAACTTTCGAGTTTGGATGGGCATGGCTGGCGGGTGGGCGGTCTGGTTAGTGGCCCTTGATGGAGTTGAGGAAGTCCTGGGCACGCTTGGTCTGGGGATGGTCGAAGAACTCGTCGGGCGTGCCAGTTTCCACGATCTGGCCGTCGGCCATAAACACGACACGGTCGGCCACGCGACGGGCAAAGTTCATCTCGTGCGTGATGACGATCATCGTCATGCCCTGCTGGGCCAGACGGACCATGACCTCGAGCACCTCGTTGATCATCTCGGGGTCAAGGGCGCTCGTGGGCTCGTCAAAGAGCATGGCCTTGGGCTGCATGGCAAGCGAGCGGGCGATGGCTACGCGTTGCTGTTGGCCGCCCGAGAGCTGTGCGGGCACCTTATCGGCCTGCTCGGCAACGCCTACGCGGCTCAGCAGGTCCATGGCGCGCTCACGAGCCTCGTCCTTGGAGACGCCCAGCACGTCGACCGGTCCCAGCATGACGTTCTGCAGTACGGTCATATGTGCAAACAGGTTGAACTGCTGAAACACCATGCCCAGTTCGGCGCGCATGCGGGCAAGATCCTTGCCTTCTTGCGGCAGGGGCTCGCCTTCGATGAGGATCTCGCCCGAGTCGATGGTTTCCAGGCGGTTGATGGTGCGGCACATGGTCGACTTGCCCGAGCCCGAGGGGCCGATCACAACGACGACCTCGCCGCGGTCGACCGAGAGATTGATGTCGTTGAGGACGTGCAGGTCGCCATAGTGCTTATCGACGTGTTTGAGCTCGATCAGCGGCTGATTGCCGGTGGAAGAGGTACTCTGTGCCATGGTGCTCGGCTCCTTATGACTCGAAATGGTAAAGCGTTAGCGGATGATGGTCGCGCCGGTCTTGTGCGAAACATAGACAGCGGCCTTGTTGATCGCGACGTTGATGAGGATGTAGATGACTGCGATCACCAGGTAGACCGACACGAGGGCGTCGTAGTTGGTAATGAGCACGCGGGCGTTTTGCATGAGGTCGGGGTAGCTCACTACATAGGCGACGGTGGTGTCTTTGACTACGACCACGAGCTGCGAAATCAACGACGGAATGATAAACCGAATAGCCTGCGGCAACACGATTTTAAAGGTGATTTTAGCCTTGGAGAGACCGAGTGCCTGGGCCGCCTCGACTTGTCCGCGCGGTACGGCGTTGACGCCGGCTCGGAAAATCTCGGCCAGCACACCGGCTGCAGCGAGCGCGACAGGGAGCGTGAGCATCCAAAACGACGGCAGCGCGATCTTGTACTGAGGCAGCACCAAAAAGAAGAAGTAGATGAACAGCAGACTCGGCACGCCGCGGAAGAAATCGGTGAGCACGCGGCAGACCAGCCGCAGCGGCTTAATGTCGCTGGTGCGGCCGAGCATAAGGGCCAGGCCCAGCACCAGCGCGATGGCGCCAGCGGTGAGTGCGACTTTAACGGTGCCCTCAAAGCCGGCAAGCAGGAACTTCCAGGTGGTGAGGTGCGTAAAGAAATACCAATAGTGGACCGAAAGCTGGCCGGTCACATAAAAGCGCTGCAACACGAGGACGGCGAGCGCGGCGACGGCAACAAGCGAGATCGCGGTGCCGATGCGAATCTTGACGCGCATCTTGGGGCCGGGAGCCTCGTAGAGCGCATCGCGCATGGTAAGCGCAGGGGAGGAGTGCTTGCTCATCGAAGGATCCTCACCTTCTTATCGATGTAGTTGCCAATGTGGCTCACCACAAAGGCCGTGCCCAGGTAGCCGAGCGCCGAGATAAAGAACGCGGCGACGCCGCCAAGTGAGCGGGTATTGATGTAGCTCACCACGCCGGTGAGCTCTTGCGGCTTAAGCGGCACCTGACTGCCGAGCGCAGTGGTGAGCATGACGGCGATAAAGAGGTTGGTCATGGGCAGCACGCTCGAACGCAGTGCCTGTGGAATCACGATCTTAGCGAGGATGCGGTTAAAGCTCATGCCGAGCGAACGGGCGGCTTCGACCTGACCGACGCCGACGGTGTTGATGCCGCTCATAAAGTTTTCGGAACCAAAGGCCGAGCCCAAAAGGACCGTGGCGACGATAACGCAGGTGCGGTAGGGCAGAACGACCTTGAGCGGCGGCAGCGCATAGACGACGATAATGAGCAGCGCGATGCCAGGGATGTTACGGAAGACCTGGACATACAGGTCGCCAAAGACGCGCAGCGGCTTGAGCGGCGACACGCGCATCACGGTGACGGCGACGGCCAGCACCATGGCGATGACAAACGATTCAAGCGTCATGCCCCAGGTCGCTAGCAGCGCGTCGATATAGTTCTGGCCATAGAGCGACCAGAGTTCGGAGAGACTCATGCGGACCTCCTGCCGATAAGGAAAGGGGCTCCCGTGTGTACGGAAGCCCCGACAACTCAGTGAGGAAACAGTTTACCGCAATAAAGCGCATCATGCGTTTCCATATGGTTTCGTTGCGGCCGTTACCAGGCTCGCTGCCTAGGCGCCGATCTCGGGCAGCTCGGGAACGTTGGTGTCGCCCGTACGGTCGCCGATGCAGATCTGCCACAGCTCAGTCCAGGTGCCGTCGTCCTCGATCTTCTTAAGGAAGTCGTTGACAAAGGCGACACCGTCGGAATCGAGCGGCAGGCCAATGCCATAGGGCTCCTTGCTGCCGAAGGGCTTGCCGGCGATCTTGTACTTGCCGGGCTCGCGGACCAGGGCGCTCTGCTGCATGTTGTTATCGATGACGTAGGCGTCAACGCGGCCCTGCTGGAGTGCTTGACGGGCCTCCTCGTCGGTCTTGAACTCCTGCTGGCTGGCCTTGGGAGCGAACTCCTCCAGGATGGCGGGGCCGTTGGAGCCGGACTGGACGGCAACGTTCTTGTCGGCCAGGTCGTCGACGCTCTTGATGTCATCGTTGTCAGCGAGCACCAGGATGGCCTGCTGGGTGTAGTAGTAGGGGCCGGCGAAGGAGACGAGCTTCTTGCGCTCGTCAGTGATGGTGTAGGTGGCAAAGACAGCGTCGACCTGGCCGTTCTGCAGGACGGACTCGCGCGTGTCCGAGGTCACCTGGGTGATCTCGACCTTGTTCTCGCCCAGGATGTAGTTGGACAGAAGCTGCGCGATGCCGGCATCGAAGCCGCGGGTCTGACCGTCTTTCTCGTTGAGGAGGGAGAAGAGCGTGGAGGTCTGAACGCCACCGATCTTAAAGACGCCGGCGTCCTTGACGGCCGTCGCCCAGGTGCTGGCGGCGATGGCATCGTCATCGGCCTTGAGGCCGTTGTCGACGAGCTTGTCGAATGCCTTAGCGTCGAGCGTGGTGGAAGCCTCGGTATCCTCGGAGCTCTTGGAGGAACCGGCGGCGGAACCCTTGTCGGCCTCGGCGCTGGTGTCGGAGCAGCCGGCAAGACCAAGGCCGGCGACGGTTGCGAAGGTGGCGGCAACGAAGCCGCGGCGGTCGAGAACGACCTGCTGGGAGAGGTTCTTGCTCATGGTAGAACACCTTTCTCAATAAAATCCCTAGCGGTTGAGTAGAGTTATACCCTATCGCGCTCAAATGGGTCAACACGAAATAACTCAGAAACATACTTACCTTATGGGTTATTGTATCTACCAAAAAGGGACAGGCACCTTTGTGGTGGTTCTGGCCGGTGCAGCGGCATGCCTTGCTGCTTTTTCTCGATCTGTAACATCTGCAGCCGTTTTTGCCGAGTGACTGTTACAGATCGAGATTTTCTCTTCAGGGGAATTCGAATGTCTCGATCTGTAACATCTGGACGGACAAAAGGTCTCTATCTGTTACAGATTGAGACAAAGGTCAGGGACTAAGACGTCTTGTCTAGATCTGTAACAGTTAGACGGGAATTCGGGCCCTAGATGTTACAGATCGAGACAATTGAGTTGGGAAAATAAAAACCTCCGCAGGGGTGTTTCCCTTGCGGAGGTTATTTACTCGTTGAGTAGCCTTACGGCTTCGGCGGCCATGTTCTCGACCGTCATGCCGTTCTGCGCGAGCAGTTCGTTGGGGTCGTAGCGGTCGGGGAAGCCTTTGGCGATGCCAAAGGCGCGCGTGCGCAACGGCGTGCATGCCAGATAACATGCCACGCGCTCGCCCCAGCCGCCGTCCAAGACGCCGTCCTCGAGGGTGACGACAACGCGATGCTCGGCGGCAAGGCTGTCGAGGAACTCGCGGTCGAGCTCGGTTGCAAAGCGCGGGTTGACGAGCGTGGCCTCGATACCGTACTCGGCAGTCAGGCGGTTTGCCACGCGCTCGCCCAGCTCAAAGAAATCGCCGAGCGCGAGTACGGCAACGTCGCGACCTCGGCGCATCACGTTGTAGTGAACGGCGCTGTAGTCGGTGTCTTCGGCGGGCGCAAGGTCGGGACGGCTCACCAGGCCAATACCAGGCACGCGGATCGCCACGGGATGCTCGCGGTGGTCGAGCGACCAGCTCAGCATGGACAGATATTCCTCCATGCAGGCAGGCGCCAAGTAGTGCATGTTGGGAAGACCGCCCAGCATGGAAATATCAAAGAACGAAAGGTGTGTCTCGGACGTGGTGCCAAAGATTGACGCACCAAACACCAAAATGGTTGCCGGGGCGTCGTTGAGGCACAGGTCGTGCCAGAGTTCGTCGTAGGCGCGCTGCAAAAACGTGCCGTACACACCAAAGACTGGCTTGGCGCCCGAGCGCGCAAGCGCGGTGGCAAAGGTCACGGCGTGCTCCTCGGCAATGCCCACATCGACGAACTGTTTGCCGGCGGCAGCGCGAAGCTCGGGTGTAAAGCCCATGATGTAGGGTGTGGCGGCCGTGATGCCCACGACCTGCGGATCGCGCTCGATGGCGGCGCTGAGCGCCTCGCCCGTAATGTCGGCGTAGGTGCGCGGCGCAGGCTCGCTCGGATGGCCCGGGCAGAGCTTGCGCCCGGTCGCCATGTCAAACGGACCCACGTGGTGCCAGCGTTCGGGGTCGCTCTGGGCTGGCTCAAAGCCCTTGCCCTTGGCGGTGGAGACGTGCAGCACGATGGGATGATCGATATTGCGCAGTTCCTGCAGCGCGTCGACCAGGGCCAACACGTCGTTGCCGGCGTCCAAATAACGGTAGTCGAGTCCCATCGCGCGGAAAACGTTGCGCTCACAGGTGCCGTTGCTGGTGCGCAGCTCGGCCAGATTGCGATAGAGGCCACCGTGGTTCTCGGCGATGGACTGGTCGTTATCGTTGACGATGATGATCAGGTTGCTGTCGAGTTCGGCGGCATTGTTGAAGCCCTCAAACGCCAAGCCGCCCGAAAGCGAGCCGTCGCCAATGATGGTGATGACGTTGTAGCTGTCGCCCGCCAGATCGCGGGCGTGTGCCAAGCCGCAGCCCAGGCTCACCGATGTGGAGGTGTGGCCCATGGCGAACAGGTCGTGCTCGGACTCGTCGGGATTGGCAAAGCCAGAAGCCTCGCCAAAGCGCTTCGGATCGATATAAGTGTACGCGCGCCCAGTCAGTGCCTTGTGGGCGTAGGTCTGGTGCGAAACGTCAAAGACAATCTTGTCGATAGGGGAGTTAAACACGCGATGGAGCGCGACCGTAAGCTCAACGACGCCCAGGTTGGGGGCAACGTGCCCGCCGACGGCGGCAGAGCTTTCGAGGATGGCGTGGCGAATCTCGTCGCAGAGCTGCGGGAGCTCGGCACGATTAAGGGCCTTGACGTCCTCGGGCGTTGTCGTTTGCGTAAGCAGCATCGTTGTGGGTTACTCCATGCGAATCGAGCGTCGGCGCTCCCTCGGCCGACACAATTGCACAAGACAGTCTCGCACATTTTGGCGTTTGATATGTGACGGCGGCGCGGTAATTCGCCAACTGGTGGGGCAAAACGTTTTGTCCGATGCCATACTGATGTGTTCCATGATGTTTTTATCGATTGTGCACAGGCCGTGGCTTGCCGCCGTGAGCCGCTGGAAGGAGGCAGCATGTCCGATGCCGTTCGTGCCGAGAAAATCGCGTGCGAAGTAGACCATGCTGCCCGTCAACTAGCGCAGGCGGGCCGTCTGGACCTGACGCGCGAGTTTATCCAGCATGGTGACGTGACAGTCTATGCACATGTGACTTCGGTAGCGCGGGCGAGCCTGTCCTTTGCCGAGCGCTTGTGCCGTGCTGGCATTTCGGTCGACCGTGCCTCGTTGCTGCGCGGAGCCTTGCTGCACGACTACTTTCTCTATGACTGGCACGATCCCGACCCAAGCCATCGGCTGCATGGCTTTCGCCACCCGTTTTTTGCCCTGGCACGTGCGGAGGAAGATTTTGAGCTGACGCCGCGCGAACGGAATATTATCGTGCGGCATATGTTTCCGCTGGTGCCGGTGCCGCCGACGTGTCGTGAGGCATGGATTGTGTGCCTGGCGGATAAATGGTGTGCTCTGCGCGAGACGGTCGCCGGCCGCCTGCCGCGCATGGACGAGACGGACGATAGCGTGAGTAAAGAATCGAGCGAGAAGAGGAGAGGGTAGACGGTGGGGACCGCGATCGACATGGCATTTGACGGCGCGACGCTTGCCGCCTGCCCACTCTCGGCACTGGTGCTCTCGTTTGCCTTTTACGGGTTTTGCGGTTGGGCATGGGAGTCGACAGTATGCGCCATGCTCAATCACGGACGATTTGCCAACAGTGGCTTTTTGCTGGGGCCGTGTTGTCCTATCTATGGTGTGGGCGGCATTGCCTGCTGGCTGCTGTTGCGCGGGATTCCGGATGCCTCGAGCCAGTTTGTCGCTGCAGCGCTCGTATGCAGCGTGATTGAGTACAGCGTAGGCGTGCTGTTGGAAAAAACAACGGGCGCTCGCTTTTGGGATTACTCGCACCTGCCGTTTAACCTGCACGGACGCATCTGTCTGTACTGGGCCTGCGCGTTTGGCCTGGGTGCGTTGTGCATTTGCCGTTTAGTGGAGCCGGCATTGCTGGGGCTGCTTGGCCATCTGCCGGTGCTGATTGTGCGGCTGTCCGCCTTTATCGTCGCGGTCGCGATGATGGTCGACGCGGTGTGCTCGTTGGCGAGTTGGCGGCGTCTGTCTGATCAGCTGGAGCGCGTCCGGGCCGACCTTGCCGACCGCATCAATGAGTCGCTTGCCGATGCCTCGGACTCAGTGCTCGAACGTATTTCCGATTCTACGATTGACTCGGTAGCACAGACGCACATCCGTAGCCGTGCCGTTAACGCGTGGCTGGCCGAGCTGGGCGACGCCGCGCTCGATGCCCTGCGCGAGAAGGCTTCGATGCCGACGTTTATCGCGGATGGTGCTCGCGGCCTGGCGCTTGCCGCCCGCCGCGTGGCCGATGCCGCGCCGAACATGCCGCGTCCGTCGCTCAGTCGTCGCCTTGCCGGCAAGCGCATGAGCCGCCCGGTGCCGAGCGTGTCACTCAGCCGCCGCGACCTACGCTTCTTTAACGCCTTCCCGCGTCTGCGCATCAATCGCTACGAAGGTGTCATTCGAGCAACTAATCTCCGCGACCGCGCTCACGAGCTGTTTCGGCGCTAGCCGGGACGGGTGTGCTTGCGGCCCCTTGCTCGCGTATTTCCCATTGGTTTCGCGTCCGTTGCTGCGCCGTTTCCAAGATTGCGGCAGCATTTCCATTCGACAACGCCGCGTTTAACAACGCTGTATCTGGTCTACACCAGTTGCCCCTCGGCCGCATTATGGGCGCCGACAACGTTTATGCGATCAAGGGGGAGCGAATGTACGATACGGGATCGACAACGTTTATGCTCATCTGCACCATGCTCGTGTTTTTAATGACACCGGGTCTGGCGTTTTTCTATGGCGGCCTGTCCAGGCGCAAAAATGTCATCAACACCATGCTTATGTGCTTTGGCGCCATTGGTCTGGTTGGTGTGCTGTGGATTGTTGCCGGCTGGTCGCTGGCCTACGGCGGCGACGGTTCCAGCCCGTTTATTGGGGGCCTTGACCAGCTGCTGTGCATGCCGGTACTCAACCAGGTGCTTCATGCGGCCGAGGGCAATGCTGCGGACGGTGTCGTCTACCCTCAGATCATCAACATCGCCTTTCAGATGGCATTTGCCATGATCACTGCCGCCATCGTCACGGGCAGCCTGGCCGGCCGCGTTAAGTTTGGTGCCATGGCGGCCTTCCTGGGCATTTGGCTGCTCGTGGTCTATGCGCCGCTTGCCCACATGGTTTGGGGCGGCGAGGGCTCCTTTATCGGCGACATCATCGGCGCGCTCGACTTTGCCGGCGGCGACGTGGTACACATCTCGTCCGGTCTGACGGGTCTGATTCTTTGCTTGATGCTCGGCCGTCGTCGCGGTTTTGGCATGGTGAGCTATCGCCCGCATAACGTGCCGTTTGTGGCGCTGGGCGCCGGCTTGCTTTGGTTTGGCTGGTTTGGCTTTAACGGCGGCAGCGAGTTCAAGGCCGACGCCGTGGCGGCACTTGCCATCCTCAACACCGTGACGGCCAGCGCAGCGGGCATGGTCTCGTGGCTTGCCGTCGAGCGCGTGCATACCGGCCGTCCCACGCTGGTGGGTGCCAGCACCGGTCTGGTTGCGGGCCTTGTGGTGGTCACGCCCGGCGCAGGCTTTGTCGAGCCGTGGGCGGCGCTGGTCATGGGCCTGATCGTATCGCCCGTTTGCTACCTGGCTATCAGTCATCTCAAGACCAAGTTTGGCTACGACGACGCGCTCGACGCGTTCGGTTGCCACGGCATTGGCGGCATCTTGGGCGGCGTGCTTACGGGCCTGTTCTGCGTGCCGGAGCTTTCGTGGACCGGTAAGGGCGGCCTGTTCTACACGGGCGACGTGTCGCTGCTCGTCTCGCAGATCTTGGGCATTGTGGTGACGGTCGCTATTGTGCTGGTACTCGACTTGGTAATCGCCGCGGTGGTCAAGGCGCTGTTCCACGGCAGCCTGCGTGTGGACGAGGCCGACGAGGCGCTGGGCCTGGATGCGAGTCAGCACGGCGAGAGCGCGTATCCCTCCTTCTCGGGACTCGATTAGCAGCACGGCTTTCCCAGGCACCCGACCTTGCCCCTCAAACCGTCGCTTGCGTACCGAAGTACGCGGCGCTCCTCTTTCGGGGCAATCTCGGGCACCTGGAAAACCCTTGCCATGTGAATGAGCGGTTTATTTCTTTATTAAAGAGAGGAATTCACTATGAAGAAGATTACGGCGATCGTTCGTGCCGAGAAGCTTGAGGTTCTTAAAGACGCGCTGTTTGCTGCTGATGTTCGTGGTATGACCATCAACCAAGTGCAGGGCTGCGGCGCGCAGCATGGCTGGAAGGAATACGTGCGCGGCAAGGAGTTGCTTGTCAACACGATCCCTAAGGTGCAGTTCACTCTCATCTGCGCCGACGAGCACGTCGACGGCATCGTCGACATCATCTGCAACGCCGCTCGCACCGGCGCCGTTGGAGACGGCAAGATCTGGGTCGAGCCGGTCGAGGAAGTTATCCGCATCCGCACCGGCGAACACGGCCCCGCCGCGGTGTAGAATCGACTGCCTGCCATCCGCAACGTTAAAATACTGCAATGAGGCACAAGACTTGCGTTGCGGATGGACAGATTATGGGGCGTAATAAATATCCCGAGGAGACGGTCGCGAAGATTCTCGACGCGGCGCTGGAGCTATTCTGCGCACAGGGTTATGAGGGGACGAGCATTCAAGATATCGTCGACCGCCTCGATGGCATGACCAAGGGCGCTGTCTATCATCACTTTAAGAGTAAAGAAGAGATTTTCAACGCCGCATTTGATCGGGCAATGGCTCCGATTGTTGAGCGCCGCCGCTCAACGCTTGGTATCGGTAATATGAACGGAGCCCAAAAGCTCAAGCGGCTGTACGCGCCCGAGTCCGTCGTTCCACAAATTGAGCTATGGGCACGCATACATCCTGCGGCGGATCCGGTAAAAAGCTCGCGTCTACTGGCGATACAGTACCAGGGCTCGTTTGACGAATCGGCCGATGGCTGTCTTTTGCCAGTGATCGAGGAGGGCATCGCCGACGGCTCCATTGCGTGCGAATGCCCGCGCGAAGCGGCGGAGGCTGTATCGTTGTTGGCGAATCTTTGGTTGCTGCCATTGTTCCGTCCGCTTGAATCCAAGGACCGAATGCTCGCTCGCGCTCAATGTTTGGCGCAGATGGCTGCCGCGGTGGGACTTGATTTGGGGGAAGAAGTGCTTCAGACAACGGCGCAGATTTGGGACGTATGGGACCGCGCCGGGTGGTAATATAGATACCAACGGTATGTAATTGATTTGCGAGGGTAGCCACGGCTGCCCTTTTCAAGTCATTAAATACATACTATCGGTATGTATTTGGGGGCAGGCTTATGGCTGGGATGCGAAGAATTAGCGTTTCGTTGGCGCCAAAAACAGTGCGATCTATCAGACTATTTGGCCTTCTTGTTGCACAGCTGTGTGCGTATTCAATGTTGTCAGCACTGTGCTTTGCGTGTCCGCTCTACTTGTTTGATTGCAGCGGCTCGTCAACGTTATATGGCACCGTCGCGGCGATAGCGTTCGTGCCGGGCGTGCTTGCGACTCCGGCTGGCGGAATCTTGGCGGATCGTGGGAGACATCGCGGGGTTCTTGTGATGCTTGGCATTGTTCTGATGGCTGCATCACTGTTGTTTATCCCCATGAAGCGTTCGCTGCCTCTTGCCGTTGTCGTGGTAGCAATGCTTTGCGTCCAATATGGCATCCAATCGCTGCTGAAACCGATGCTTCAAATTGAGACGGTGCACATGATGGGCCAAGAAAAAGTTGAGCGTGCCACAGCGTTGGTCTCGCAGGTAACCATGGCGAGCAATATCTTGGGGCCTGTAGTCGGGACGGCAGTCTATGGGTGCTTTGGTATCGATGCTCTATGCGAAACCGCGGCGTTGACGTTTGCGATGTCAGCCCTGCTGTTCGGGGGCGCACTCAAGCGAAATGCCTCATCTGGAATGACAGGGGACAGTACGACTTGCTCGACATGCCGAAGCGATTTCCGGGAGTCGATTCGGTACCTGGTTCAAAACGCATCATTGCTCGTTGCGTTTTTGCTTGCGGCTATTTTGAACCTTGCGTTAGTTGGGTTAACGATTGGTGCTCCCATTGTTGTTTCAAAGCATCTCGGAATACAGTCATCCTTTGTTGGGATTATTGAGGTGGCTATGGGCTTGGGCGGTCTTGTCGGCAGTGGTTTGGTCGGTATTTGGCCGCATCGTTTTTCCTTCAAGGGCATATGTCGATATGTTGCGATGATCTGTTTTGGAGTCGTACCGATTATTGTCACGCTACTGAGCGGTCCTGATGAATTTGCGTTTACCGCGCTTGCGGCCGGCTCGGCATGGGTCATGGCGTGGGCAAGCATTACATCGGTTGAAATCGTTTCATTTGTTCAGCGGTCAGCGCCAAAGGAACTCTGCGGAAAAGTGCTGGCATTCGTTTATATGATGCTTTCCTGTGCAACGCCTATTGGCCAATTGGTTTACGGGCTCGCATATGATCGATGGGCTCCGGCGATTGTATTCGCAGGAATGTTGGCGGTACTGACGTTGACTACGGTGCAGTTTTATCGGCTGAAAAGTCGCTTGTGGCGATTGCCTTAACGCGCTGGGGCACCGTGGATTTGCGGAAGCATTGTCCCGCCGCGCCGGGACGCCATTGTCTGGGCATGCCTCACCTTCGTCTACAATATCGTGCAGACGAAGGAGAGGCATGCCCATGATCAAGATGTTTGCGAGTGACTTAGACGGAACGCTGCTGAACGCCCTGCACGAGGCAGATGGGACTATCCGCCGTGCCATTCGCGAGCTGATCGAGGCCGGCCTGCATGTGGTTCCCGCGACCGGGCGCTCGACGTTGCCAATCGGCGAGCATGGCTTTACGGGGCTGGCACTCGACGCCTGTTGCTCCAACGGATCCATCGTGCGCAACAGCCATGGCGAGGTGCTCAAGACCTGGACCATCGACCCGCAGGTTACCGAGGAGCTGCTCAAGGCGTTCCCGGACATTTGCTTCGACTGTTCCACGCCCGACGGCATGTTCTCGAGCGGTTCGTTCGAGATGCACCAGGCGGGCTTTAAGAAGGACAGCCCTATCAAGCGCATCGTGATGCGCGGCATGCGCGCACGTGGTGGGTATCACGAGGAGCAGTATTTCGATCAGTCGATCGGCGACATCCTGCGCCACGATGTGTGTAAGATCAACTGCCGCGTGACCTCGCCCGAGCTGGAGCGCGACCTTAAGGCGTATTTGGCCGAGCGATCGGACCGCGTGGTCAACGCGCCGTTCGATCCGGTGATGTTCGAGATCACGGACGTGGCGTGCAACAAGGGTGAGAGCGTGGCCTGGCTGGCGGGCTACTACGGCATTGCCGAGGACGAGGTCGCGGTTTACGGCGACGGCGGTAACGACATTGCCATGCTCAAACGCTTCCGTCACAGCTACGCGACCAAAAACGCTAGCGATGCGGCTAAAGCCGCCGCGAGCGCAACTATCGGCAGTTGCATGGTCCACGCCGTCCCCAAACACATGCTCGCCACCATGCGCAAGCAGAATTCCCGCACCGTCATCGAATAATGTGGCAAAGGGGCAGCGCCTTTGTCACATTCTAGAGTTCTCAATTAGCCAGTGCTCGTATGCGCGCTGCATGACCTCGGTTTTATCGGCTTTTTTGCGGCAGCCCTTCTGCTCCTCGATGGCAAGCTCATAGGCATCGCTCTGCTCAAAAGCACTGGTATCCCAAGCGCCGTGTTCAATGCGAGCCCATGTGGCATCGATGAGCTGCTCGAGTTCGGCAATGTCAACGGCGTTGGCGGTTGTCGCGAACGGCGGGCGGAGCTCGCCCGTCGTCTTGTCGGGTTCTACATAGTAGTCGCCCATGGAGGTGACGGTGTAGCCATAAAACTCGGGTGACGCTTCGACCAGCAGTTTGTAAAACTTGAGCTGACGATGGTAGCCTGCAGGGATTTCTTTGCCAAAGCCAGTCTTGTAGTCGACGATCTGCGCCGTCTTAGCTGCATCGTCAACGAGGAGCAGGTCAAGAAAACCAAAGAGTGGAGTTCCACCGGCAGTTAGACACTGCATGTTCGCTTCCGTGATGCAACGGTAGCCACGTACGTGCTCGACAAGCCAAGGGACGAATGCATGACAAATGCGTTCGAAGCGCTCCGAATAGCGATGGACGTCCTCGGAGGCAAAATCGAGCCACGAAATCTGCTGGCGATACTCGGCCTCAATTGTCTCAATCGCCGCCTCGCCATCGGCTGCCATTCTATTAACGATCTCCTCGAACATCGCGTGAACGATGGTGCCGAATTCGGTTTGGATCGTGGGCGCCGTGGGCAGGCGCACAATCTGCTTCTCAGGGAAGTGCAGACTATTTGCGCATCCAGGCTCGTACGTCACAAAGTTGTTGAGCGCTGTGGCAGAAAGAAACTTCACGTCGGTATGAGGTTCCAGAAGCGCGCGGAGCTCGGGCGTATCGAGCACGTAGTTGTCGCGCCACTCGGTTTCGATTGCAACGCTGAGCTGGTCTGCTTCAGCAGAAACCTCGCAAGAGTCGATAAGCCCCGTGAGCTCCTGCAGCGCCGATCCGCCGGCGCGGCACAGCTCGAGGTGTCGCTTAGCACGCGTGATGGCGACAAACAGCAGGCGGCGCGCGTCGTCATCATCCTTTTCATCGCGAATAAGCAGGTTGGACGGGTACAAGCTCATGCCGCCGGCGCCTTTGTGCCAAGTGGAGTCGTCGGCATCGAGCAGGTAGACGCAGTCGAATTCCAGGCCCTTAGAGCTATGGGCGCTGGTGAGGCGAACAGCTCCCGGCGTGCCGAGGTCGATCGATGCGTCGACACTCACGCCAAACTTTTGAGCGGCATCGAGCTTGTCGACAATATCGGACAGGCGAAGCGCACGTCCCATACGGCGCGCGTCTCCCATCTCACCTTCGGCAAAGGTGAGCAGGGCGCGGATGCCGGCATTGAATTCGGCTGCGCCCAGCGGATTTAGTTCCTTGCAATCCTGATAATAGCCAAGGCTGCGTTCGACAATCTTAAAGAGCAGCGCTCTGACCGGGGAGGCGCCGGCTTCGGCCGCCCACTGCATAAGGTCGTCGTGCAGCTCTTTGACGCGGGCGCTATTGCTCTCGCACATGGCGGCCATCCAGTCGCCGCGATGCTCGCGCTTGGCGCTGAGCGCAAACGTCACGGACGATGGATGGTCGCCGCCCAGCTCGGCGGCACAGACAATCTGCGGAAGATAGCTGCTGGCGAGCTCCTGCTGCCCGCGAGCGAGCGCGGTAACGCAGCGCAGCAGCGCCAGTGTCGTCTGCATGCGCTCGGAAGCAAAGAGATTCTGTCGTTCGCGATAGGAAAACGGCACGTTCTCCTTAACGAGGAAGGGAATCAGCGAGCGCAATGCGGCGTGTTTGGCAGAGATGACTGCAATTCCTTCATTGGGATCTTCGCAGTCATTGAGGTAGCCGGCCTCAAGTCGCTGCTTAATGCTTGCGGCGACGGCGGCGTATTCCTCGGCTTTGCCGGCGTAGACGTTCTCGCTAAAGCTGACCTGATCGCCTTGAGGCTTAAAGGCTTCGATTGACTTATTCGAGCTGGCATCGAGTCGGTATTCGATTTGCTGGGCGATAGCTTGACCAAGCTCAACGATGGCGGGCGTGGAGCGATAGTTGGTCTTGAGCACGATGCTCCGGGGCGAGAACTCGGCCGCAAACTGGTTGGCACACTCGATCGTGGCGCCCTGAAAACGCATGATGGCCTGATCGTCATCGCCGACGGCCATGATATTGGGCGCATCAACGCCGTCGCAGAGCAGCTCGATGATGCGCATCTGTGCGCCATTGGTGTCCTGGAACTCGTCAACTTGGATATAGGTATAGGTGTCCTGGAGCACTTGACGTAGCGCGTCGTTGTGCTCGACAGCGTTAACAAAGTCGCCGATCATGTCGTCGTAATCGTAGAGATGATGTTGGTCGAGCTCATTTTGGTAGCGACGTGCAACGTCGCAAGCAGCCTTAAGTCGCTCGCTTTGCTCGGCAATTTTAAACGTGCGCCCCTGAGAGTTGCTGCCTCCAAAGAAGGCATCGCGCGCCTTGGTGTATCCCGAGGATTTGCCCTTCTCATCGATGAGCTCGGTGCGGCGAACGGTGTCGCGCAACTCAAGAATGTACGGTACATACGTGCCGGCAGGACAGTCAATCGGGCGGGTGAGCGATGTGGGCGCCATGGCGCAGACACGCTCGACCTCTTCCTCAAAGCGTTCGGCCAACGTGGCGCTTGCCTTTTCGCAGGCGAGCGTAAGCAGCTCGGAATGTTCGGTGAGCCAGGTAGCGGCGCAGATATTCTGCTGCGCGATGGCGCTCAGCGTGTCGTAGTCCAGGCCACTGCGTTTGATTTTGGAGACAAAGCCGATCATCTTACCGATGTTTTGCGCAGGCATATCAGGTGACCCTCCGCCTAACGGAGAACCAAAGGGCAGCGATTTGAGCAGCCGATCAAAAATTTCTTGCTGGTGCAGGCTGGTAACAAGCGTGCCGGTCGCAGGGCGCATGAAGTACTCGGGATAGCGCGACCTGATGCTGCTTGCAAATCCGTGGAACGTGCTGACTTCGATGCCGTAAGCGTCGCGCCCAATGAGCTCAATCAGGCGTTTGCGCATGGCATCCGCGCCCGCCTCGGTATAGGTGAGGCAGAGGATGTTGCGCGGGGCGGCATCGCGCTTGGCCAGGATGTTCGCCGCGCGCAGACTCAGTAGCTGCGTCTTGCCGGTGCCGGGACCGGCAATGACGAGCAGCGGACCGTCCAGACAATCGACGGCCTCGCGCTGTTCGGGGTTTAGTCGGTCGAGCGATGCGATGAGTTCGGGGGTCATGTTCATGGCAGTATTACCTGTCTTCCTGGTAGAGCGCACGCGTGCTATCGAGATAGTCGAGATACGTATCGATGGCACTTTGAGGTTGAACGATCTTAATGAAGGTGCTGAGTTGCAAGAGCCAGCCAAAGAATTGCGGCGACAACGGAGCTTTAACGGTCGCCAGCAAGCGCCCATCCTGGTTTTCAAACACAACGGCGTCGAGCCCGAACTTGTCGATGAGCGGGTTCATCGCACGGTCATCGAGTTCCAGTACCACGGTGGTTTTGTCGGCTGCATAGACGCCAAACGATGGCGAAACGTGATCCTCGAGCACATAGCCCGCGATACGCGGATCTTTGGTCGCGGACTCTTCGGACACCGCAACGTCGAGCATGCGATCGACGCGATAAGGCGTGAACGGCTGATGACCCGAGCCGGCGTTGGCCCATTTATCCCGAAACCCAATCATGTAATAAAGCTCGTCGGAGTAGATAAGGCGCACGGGTGTGAGCTCGTAGGTCTTTCCGTCATGATTAAGGGCCTTTTGCTTGGCGGCGTCGTAGTGGAAGTAGCGAAACCGAATCTTGCGTTTTTCGCGCATAGCCTGCTGAATCAAGTCGATGTTGAGCAGGGCATCGGAGTTTTGCATCTTCACGCGCGAAGGCACGTCGACGCGCTTGTACATCAACTCGCGTTCGCCCAGGCTGGCGAGGTTCTGCAGCTTGCCGATGAGGTGGTCAGTCAACTCATCGGTCAAAAACGGCGAACTCTGCACGGCGTCAACAAGCATGATGAGCTCTTGCAGGTCGAGCGGGCGCGAAGCCAGGGCCCATTCCCTGCCACCGCGCTGGTCAATATCGAGTCCAAAGTCGCGAAGCGTTTGCAGGTCGCGATAGATGGCCTTTCGTTCGGCCTCGAGGTCGCGATAGGCGAGTTCCTCGATGATCTGCTGTGTCGTGAGCCCGTGCGTACTGTCGGTCTTTTCCATCAAGGTTTTAAGCAGGAACAGAAGCCTGAGCTTTTGATTTGGTCTGTTCGCCACGTTGTCTCCTTTCGCCGGCAGGGTAACAGTCGAAGATACAAAACAAGACCCGTTATTGGGACTCATTGTAGCTCGCGCGACCGTAGTATTCGCAGCAATAAGAGCTCGAATAGGGCGAAAGGTGGTTAAACGGAAATCGGCGGTTTGGCTGGCTGGCGTGACATGCACTCTGTTGGCTTGGGGCCGGTTCCGGTTTACAAGGATCAAAACAGGAGAAATGCGATGGCAGACATCAAAGTCTTTGCCGAGAATCTTGAGGATTCAACCAAGGAGCAGATCGAGGAGATTTCCAGCTGCCCGGCGTTTGAAGGCGCCAAGATCCGCATCATGCCCGATGCCCATAAGGGCAAGGGCTGCGTGATTGGCTTTACGGCAAACTTGGGCGACAAGGTGATTCCCAACCTGGTGGGGGTCGACATCGGATGCGGGATGTATTGCGTGCCGCTTGCGGAGACCATTGCGCGCGACGACCTCATTCAGTTCAATCGCGATGTGAAGCGCGTGGTGCCTACGGGCTTTAGCCTTCATCGCGATCCTGCCTGCGTACTCGCGGACTTTGACATGGAGTCGCGTGATTGGCTGCAGGATAAACGCAAGGTTGAGCGCTCCATGGGCACGCTGGGCGGCGGCAACCACTTCATTGAACTCGACGAGGACGAGGATGGGTGCCAATATCTGGTCGTGCACACCGGCTCGCGCAACATGGGCAAGCAGACGGCGGAGCACCATCAGGCGCTGGCGCAGAAGACGTGCACGGCAGATATCCCCGACGAGCTTAAGTATCTCGTGGGAGATCTTTCTGCCGAGTATCTCGTCGATATGCATAACTGTCAACGCTTCTCGAATCAGAACCGCAAGGCGATTGTCGCACAGATTGTTGAGCGTACGGGAATTCGACTCGACGGAGACGGCTTTACCACCATGCACAACTACATCTCGGAAGGCGGCATGGTTCGCAAGGGCGCCATTAGCGCTCATGCGGGCGAGATGGTGCTGATTCCGTTCAACATGCGCGACGGTGCCGTTATTGCGCGCGGCAAGGGAAACGAGGACTGGAACTGCTCGGCGCCGCACGGGACGGGTCGTGCGATGAGCCGCACCAAAGCATTCCAAACGCTCGATACCAGGTCGTTCGTTAACGAGATGCGCGATGCCGGCATCTACTGTCCGAGTGCATGCGAGACGACGCTCGATGAGTCGCCCGAAGCGTATAAGCCTGCGGATGATGTATTGAGACTCATGGACCCGACGGTTGATGTTATTCACCGACTCAAGCCGATTTGGAATTTTAAGGCTACTGGTAAGCGCGGTAGGCGTTAGGAGGGTTGCGATGACGCTAAAGATGGACTCCAGGGACGACCGAATTGGACGTTCTGTGAGCATGGGCGAGATGATGAGCTTCCCGGGCGTGATGCCGCTGTCCGCGAATCGGTGCCGCGGGAATCGCGGAGAGTGTGATGACGAGAGTTTTGACCTCAGCGGGTTTCACAATCGACTGGTTTCTGGGCTCGATCGCGGTGTGGAGACGTCGGTGCTTGAAGCCCCGCGAGTGTTGAAGACCGGTATGCCGGTCGATGATGCCCTAGGTGGCGGCGTTGAGCTGGGCAAGCTCAGCGTGATTGGCGGCGCGCATGAAGATGTCTCCAACGTACTAGTGCATGCGGCCTTGCGCCTGAGCGAGCAATGCGCTGTGCTTTACGTGCCGATTCGGGAGCGTGAAGAGGATGCGATTGCCCGGCTTATTCGTGCCGAGATGGGCACCAAAGTGCCGGAGGATTCTGAAGAGCGTCAAGTCGAGGCAATCCGCGCAACGATGCGCTTCAAGCAGCGCAACCTGGGCATCTTTGCCGAAGACAACATGACCATGGACCTTGTAACAAGTTGGTTGCTCGGCGACCAGACGTGGAATAGAGCAGTATTAGAGAACATCGTGGTCGTAATCGACGGACTCGAAATGCTCGACGACAACCGTCCGATAAACGCTGTCCTGCGCGACTTACGCAACATGCTCAGCCCGACGTCGGCGATCTTAGCAGGTTGCTTTGTTGCTGGGAGTCGAGAAAATGACGCGGTATTCGCGGAGGCCCACTGCAATACAGATGCCCTGGTCCGCATGAGCTCCGATGGCATGGAGCCGTCCTGCGCACGAGTCTTCGGTTGAGGTTATAGCAAGTAACAACTGCTCGGCCAGCAGTGCGTCTACCAGCAGAAAATGACCGCTCAACAGCCAAGAAGATGCGTTTAAGCAGGTTAAGAATTACCATCAAATAGAGGACAAAGGCGAGCGGGCTTCTGCCAGATTCAGAAAGGAACGTCCAATGACAACGCGTAAAGATCGGAACGTTAGGCGAATCGTTTCTTCCATTGAGGCTTCGCTTCATCCGGATAAGTATTACGAGTTTGATTTAGACCAGAGCGGTTTTCCGGTTTTTAGTGATAAGAACATTGCCTTTGTGAACGGTCTCGTAAATAACGATTCGAATTACACATGGATTGATCAGGGCACAATTCACGACAAGTATGTGGATGCCTCGAACGGCGACGCCTGCGCCATCCGGGAGGCTGTTTATTTTACTAATAAAATGAATTCGACGCACTTGGCTGCAGTGACGGTAAAGGGTGACCAAGATACGCTAATGGGCAAGATGAATGCCGAGCTCAAACGGCTTTGCGAAATCAAAGAGGATCTGCAAGGCGGTAGTGGTGAAAAGGGGGATGAGGGCGAAGCCGAGCTTACTGGCGGAACACTTATAACTGCCGCATATCTTGTGAGCCAGTATGCGAATAATAATAAACTGGCGTCTAGCCTGTTGGAAAAAGACTTTGAGTTCCGAGCGAATCTCGTTGCCAGCATCGCGCGCGCTACAACAAATATGACTTATAGACTATTGCCGGAAGAGGACCCTAGCGACCTTAAATGCAATCGAAGTAATTTTTCCTTTGCAACAAAGTTTTGCCACCATGGCTGTCGCAATCTAAGCAGGCGTGAGGTGAACGGCTCTTATATCTATGATACGGACAACTTCTGCATCTATGACACGGTTGTCGGCACAATGCTTCCTTATTATGCGGATGCTTATATTGATTACGGTAGCAATGAGAGTGAGTGGCTTAACGAATGGTGTAAAAAATACAATGACACTCCATTGAGCCGCTATGGAAACCGATACGCATGGATTAGAGGTACGATTAATAAACTGGTTGCCACGCCCGATGAGGATGTTGAAAACGCTGACGCCCAGGTCGCTCGGGGCTACCTGGGATACCTCGACCTTTACAGCCATATCGTTGATGGTATCAATGAGTGGCGAAAGCAGGAAAACCAGACGGTTGGTTCAAATAACGGCTCCGCCCCAGATATTGGCTTCCATGAAGTCGACCTGATGATTTGGTATTTCTTCAAGGGCAGTCGTCTTGACAGGGCAAAGGATAAGATGAAATAAATCGTCGCTAAGATTAGCGTCGATTGGCAATGGGAAAGCCCCGCTCAAGTTCGACATTATGTGCAGAACTTAGGCGGCTCAAGATGCTTTCACTTCGCCCAAAGATATTCTGATTCACGTTCTTGGGCCGTGCCTGGTTTGGGCACGGCCTTTTTCGTATCTATGAAGATTCGAATGCTGAATTGAGATATGGGTAAGAACTGCTGATGGGGATCGCTGCGGTTTTCCGCATCTTCCGTCAACGCGAGCGATGCCGATATATATCCAACCAGCCGGGTTCTTCTTCTTTGTTGTCGGTGCACTCTTCTAGCAAGTCATCTATCCGGTCCAGCTTGATCTCTTGCAATGCCGTGCATTCTTCCGGCAAGGGCTGTGTCACTTTCTTTGCCCTGAACACGGGCGACAACATCAAGTTCGTATGCGCCCATCCGGCAAAGCAGCTGCCGTAGGGGATAGAGCCACATCTGATCTGCCCATCGCCATCGGGATACAGACA
The DNA here is from genome assembly GCA_900548935.1 of uncultured Collinsella sp. GTDB lineage: Bacteria > Actinomycetota > Coriobacteriia > Coriobacteriales > Coriobacteriaceae > Collinsella. The sequence goes on along the minus strand of URMR01000011.1, from coordinate 1,082 downwards.
GTCCAATTTCGAGTTTGCTACCAGGCAATAGCAAGGTCCCGGCGCCCATGGCCGGCAGTCGATCTCAAGAGTGTCGCCCTTTCTGTACGGCGTGGGCAGGTCGACATATGCCCCCTTGAACCACGGGCCAAGGATTCCACCCACAATGCAGTCGAGTACCTCGCCACATCCGCCCTCTTCTTCCCTGCAGATGTACTGGATATCGCCGGAGGCGTTTGCGTAGTAAGTGTAGTCTGGCTGTAGAAAGCCGTCGTATGGATATGAACAGCTCGAGTCGTTGGCAAGGTTGAACAGCTCGATCATCCAGTATGAGGACGATAAATCTGTCATTTCGCTCCACTTGTCTGCGTATGCCTTCATTGCCGCAAGGGCGGCCTGCCAGGATGCCACGGGGAAGGGGCCATGCGTGATGGCGGATCCCACTTCGTTGCCGATAAAGCTAATTTCGCTAATAAGCAGCACCTTCCTGTTCCCGTCGACGGCCTTTAGCGCGTTCAAGCAGCCATCGATGTAGTCGATACAGATCTCTGGTCCGTACCAAGAAAAGGTTTCGTCTGACGAACTACGCTCGGCAGCAATCAGCCTGCTGAGCATCTCCCGTTTGCGGTTGATTTCAATCGATGCGCCACCGATGATCTGTGAGTAATCATCGCCGCTCAGCAGCTGTTGATTACGCAGCAAGTGCTTTCGCAGCTCCGGAGAGTCGATCAGGTTGATTATTTCTTCGTGCACGATAGTCTCCGAGTTGTTGGTGCGACTTCTTGTGGATTCGGACATGACGGCCTCTACTCAAATAGCTGCGGGTACTTTTCCTTGAGCGGCGCCTGATCAAGACGCAGCTCTTCTAGGTTGCGCCTGGCCTTGGATTCCATCCTTATGGTGTCAATAAACGCTACAAGTGAGTCGACATACAGGTCGCCGCGCAGGTAGGCCTGGGCTGCGACTAAAATCCGCTGCTCGTCTTTGAGCGGCTTGCGGTAGTACTCAAGATTCAGGTAAAGCGGGTCTGGCTCGCCGATGTAGAGGGGAAACGTCTCGTTGTAGGTAATCGAGCAGCCAGTGGCACGCATGTTGCTGATATC
>URMR01000010.1 GCA_900548935.1 uncultured Collinsella sp. | reverse complement strand
ACGGTCGATCGTGTCGTCCAAAAGCAGCCCCGCCCGCGTATGCAGGTGACCGAGGTCTCGCTGGTGGACGAGACGGGCGTGCTGCAAGTCGCCTTTTTCCGTCAGCCCTGGATTGCCCAGCAGTTTAAGCAGGGCGACCGCCTGGCCGTGATGGGTAAGGTCGAGTTTGCCTACGGCTTTAAGCAGATGGCCTCTCCGCATTTCGAAAAGCTCGAGGGCGGGCGTGCCGCGGGCACCATTCTGCCGGTCCATTACGTGAGCGATGGCGTGAGCCAGGCGTGGATGCGCCGCATCGTTAGCGGCGCGCTCGAGGTTGTCGGCAATCCCTTCGATCCGATTCCCGCACGCTTACGCGTCAAGCGCCGTCTGATGAGCAATGCTCGTGCGCTGCGTTCAATTCACTTTCCATCGAGTATGGCCGAGCGGGATATCGCGCGACGTCGCCTTGCCTACGAGGAGTGCCTCTGCCTTCAGCTGGCGCTGCGCCTGCGCAACGGCGGCGGCTTGGTCGAAGTCGCTCCCTACGCCCACGCCGCGGGCGAGCACCTGGCGGCGCTCAAGCAAGCCCTGCCGTTTTCGCTGAGCGACGAGCAGGAGGCCGCGTTCCAAGACATCCTGCACGACATGCGCGATGGCGGGCGCGTGATGAACCGCCTGCTTCTGGGCGACGTCGGTACCGGCAAGACGGCCGTCGCCGCCTGCGCGCTGGCCGTCGCGGCCGATTCGGGTACCCAGTCCTGCGTTATGGCGCCTACGGGCGTTCTGGCGCTCCAATATGCCGATAAGACCGGCCCTCTGCTCTCGCAGGCCGGCATGTCCTGGGCGCTCCTGACGGGTGCCACGCCGGCAGCCGAGCGCGAGCAGATCCATACCCAGCTGGAATCAGGCGAGCTCGACGTGCTCTTTGGAACCCACGCAGTCCTTTCGGATGACGTGACGTTTAAGCACCTGTCGCTTGTCGTTATCGACGAGCAGCACCGCTTTGGTGTGGGCCAGCGCAATGCCCTGCGTGCCAAGGGCCCGGGTGCCGACCTACTCGTTATGACGGCGACGCCGATCCCGCGCACGTTGGCGCTCTCGGTCTATGGCGACCTGGACACGAGCATCATTCGCCATCGGCCTGTTCCGGGGGCAGGCGTTACGACACGCGTGCTCACCGAGTCGAGCCGCGACTTGGCCTACGGCGCCATTCGCGAGGCGCATGAAAAGCGCCAGCAGGCCTATGTGATCTGCCCCCTCGTAGAGCCGAGTGACTCGGCCGATGAGCTGGAAGACGTACCCGGTATCGCCCGCGACGACGAAGGCCGCGTGACCGTCCCCGTGCCGCTGCGCGATACGGCAACCGAGCTCGACCGGCTGCGCCTGGCGTTGCCGGGACTTACCATCGAGCGCCTTCACGGCCGCATGCCGGCGGGGGAGAAGGACCGCGTGATCGATGCCTTCAAGCGCGGCGAGATCGACGTGCTCGTATCGACCACGGTGGTCGAGGTGGGTGTCGACGTGCCCAACGCCACCGTCATGGTCATCGAGAACGGTGAGCGCTTTGGTTTGGCGGCCCTGCACCAGCTGCGCGGTCGCGTGGGCCGCGGCAGCGTGTCGGGCACCTGCCTGGTCATGACGCATTCCAAGGGCAATGGCGGCGCCTCGGCGGCACAAGACCGTCTCCAGTCGCTCGAAAAGACCTCGGACGGCTTTACGCTCGCCCAGATGGACCTGCGTCTGCGCCACGAGGGCGAGATCCTGGGCTACCGTCAGCACGGCGGCGTGACCTTGCGCTTTGTGGACCTGGACGCCGATGGGGACCTTATCGAATGGGCCCATTTGGACGCGGTCGAGCTCTTGCGGTATGCTTGCAACCTTGACTCTGTGGCGACGCGTTCCTTGCGCGACGCGGTCGCCATGCGTTATCGACATATCTTTAAGGAGGTCAGCGGAGGATGAGAATCATCGGCGGTGAATGGCGCGGCCGCAAGATCGAAGAGCCGCGTGGGCGCGATGTTACCCGTCCCACGACCGATCGCGTGCGCGAGGCATGTGCATCCATGGTCATGTCAGCGTTCGATTTCGATTTGGACGAGGTCCGCGTGCTGGATGCCTTTGGCGGCTCCGGTGCCCTGGGAATCGAGATGCTCTCGCGTGGCGCCCGCTCGCTCACCACGTTTGAGATCGATCGCAATGCCGCCCGTCTGATCACCAAGAATATCGAGTCGCTGTGCCGCGACCGCTCGCGTTGGCGTGTCGTTACCGGCGATGTTCTGGCGAGTGCCTCGCGCGGTCGCGTGCCGGGTGGTCCCTTTGATCTGGTCCTGCTCGATCCGCCGTATGCCTTTGGCGCCGAGCCGGTCGAGGAGCTGCTGCAAAATCTTTCCCAGCAGGGACTGCTGGTACCCGGGGCCTTTGCCCTGTTTGAGCATGCCGCGGCTGATGCGGGCGCTCATCCGGCTGGTTTTGAGACCGTGCGGGAGAAGCGCTACGGCATTACCTCGGTTGACTTGCTGTGCTGGGCGGCCGAGGACGAGAACGACCATGCTGACGAGAACGAAATTGACGAGGATGCGCCTTCGGAGGACACCCATGAATGACACCATCAACCGCGTGATCGTCCCGGGCACTTTCGATCCCATCACTTTTGGCCACATAGACGTGATCCGCCGTGCTCGCCGCATCTTTCCTAGCGTGATCGTCGCCGTGGCCGAATCGCAGGGCAAAAACGGCGTGGGTACCACCTTTATGCTCGACGAGCGCGTGGCGCTGGCGCGCGAGGCCCTCGGCGATTTGGACGGCATCGAGGTACTGCCCTTCACCGGTCTGTTGGTCGACTTTGCACGTGAACAGGGGGCAGGTGCCGTTGTTAAGGGTCTGCGCGCCATGACCGACTTTGAGTACGAGCTGCAGCAGGCCGACCTCAACTACCGCCTGGATAGCGAGCTGGAGTCCATCTTTGTCATGAGCGCGCCGCAGTACGGCTATATCTCGAGCTCGGTTGTTCGCCAGATCGCCTCGCTCGGTAGTGACGTATCGACGTTTGTCCCGCCCAACGTGGTCGAAGCGCTTAAACATCGCTTTTCGTGACGTTTTTTATTGCCTGGTGGCATGTGGTAAACTAACACGATGATATGTTACCTATGAAAGGAGACCGGATGCCGGGCGAGAATTTTCCTGGCGACAGGATCGTGAGTCTTGTCGACGAGCTCGAGGGGCTCATCGAAGAGGCTAAGACGCCGTTCGGCAAGAACGCCCAGATGAAGGTTATCGACGCCGACGTCTTCTTTAACATCCTCGATGAGATCCGCATGAGCTATCCCGAGGAGTGGCAGAAGTCCCGCCGTATCCTCAAAGAGCGCGAGGAGCTTATGGCTTCCGCCGCCGCTCAGGCCGATTCCATCATCGCCGACGCTCAGCAGCAGGCCCTCACCATTGCCGGTGAGCAGGAGATCGTCCGCCTTGCGCAGCAGCAGGCCGACGACATCCGCGATCGTGCCCAGCAGTACGAGCGTGAGACGCGTTATGCTGCCGAGGACTACGCAGAGCAGGTCTTTACGCACCTGGAGGAGAACCTCAAGAGCCTGACCGGCACCGTTACCCGTTGCCGTCAGCAGCTCAACGAGGGTGCCGCCCAGCAGAATGGTCAGTGGTAATGGCTGAGTTCCCGAGCGTTACCGTCGATCTTTCCGAGCAGCTCGAGTTTCCTGGAGATTCGTATCCGCTGACCGGTAAGGTCGATGTCGCCACCTACACGGTGGGCGAGAAGGAGTACCAGCTACAGGACGGCATCGACTACGACGTTGTCTTTACCAATGCCGGTACCGGTGTCTTGCTCACAGGCATGGTTCGAGCGCACGCCACCGGCGAGTGCGACCGTTGCCTTGAGCGCGCCTCGTTTGATATCGCCGGCGAGATCGAGGAGTTTTATCTCTTTGAGGTGCCCGAGGATCCCGAGGCCTACGAGAACGGCTATGAGCTTCTGAGTGAGGACCGCATCATCGATCTGGGTGAGCCCATCAATGACGCGGTCGTTATGGACACGCCGTTTGTGGTGCTTTGCAAGCCCGATTGCCGCGGTCTGTGCCCCACTTGCGGCTGCAATCTCAACGTCGAGCAATGCGATTGCGCCGCCCAGGCAGAGGCAGAATGGGCCGCTGCCACGGAAAATCCATTTGCAGCATTGAAGAATCTCAAGCTCGATGAGTAAAACTGTGGTAGTATCGCTACTTGCGCGTAATCGCCACACTGGATAGTTCATAAGGAAGGTCACTATGCCCGTACCTAAACAAAAGCAGGGTCGTATCCGCACTCACACCCGTCGTTCCGCCAACATGAAGATCTCGGCTGCGGCTCAGTCCACGTGCCCCCGTTGCGGCGCTGTCAAGCTTCCGCACCACGTGTGCCCCAGCTGCGGTTTCTACAAGGACCGCGAGGTTATCGTTACCGAGTAACGGTATACTCTGGATGCGATGCCGTTCCAAATGGAACCACAATGGCCGGCTCAATGAGTCGGCCATTTTTGTATAAGGAGCATGTATATGAGTAACGTTCGCGTTTGTGTAGACGTTGTGGGTGGAGACGAGAAACCTCAGGTTGTTCTCGATGGTATCGAGGCTGCACTTGCTGCCGATCCCGATATCGAGGTCTTGGCAGCTGGCCCCGCCGAAATCGTCAATCCCTTTGCAGCTTCCCATGCACGTGTTGAGGCCCTTGAGGCGCCTGACGTTATCGCCATGGATGACGATCCCATTCGCGCCGTGATGACCAAGCGTAAGTCGTCGATCGTGCTTTCTTGCCGCGCCATTAAGAAGGGCAACGCGGATGCGTTCTTCTCCGCCGGCTCCACCGGTGCCATGACCGCCGCCGCCACCGCCTATGTGACGCCGTTTAGGTATCAGGCCGAAGGCAAGAAGCAGCCGGTGCGCCCCTGTCTGACCAATGCGCTGCCCAATCGCGCCGGCGGTCTGACGGTGCTGTGCGACATGGGTGCCAACCCCGATGTGGAGGTCGATGACATGGTGCGTTTTGCCCAGATGGGTAGCGCCTATGCCCGCGTCGTCCTGAGCATCGAGCATCCTCGCGTGGGCCTGCTTGCCAACGGCACCGAGGATGAGAAAGGCTCCAACTTTACCAAGGCCTGTTTCCCTGCTATGAAGGCCGCCGTTCCCGGCTTTGTTGGTAACTGCGAGGGCACCGACCTCACCTCAGGTAACTTCGATGTCGTCGTTGCCGATGGCATGTCGGGTAATATCGCTCTCAAAGCTACCGAGGGCGCTGCCAAGTTTTTGCTGCAGGAGCTCAAGGGCGCCTTTATGGCCTCGCTCGGCACCAAGATTGCCGCGCTGCTCATTAAAAAGCAGATGCGCGAGATTAAGGCCAAGCTCTCTGGCGACGCCAAGGGCGGCGCGATTCTTCTGGGCCTGCGCGGCGTGGTCCTGATCGGCCATGGCGCCACCTCAGTCGAGGCTGTCAAAAACGGTACGCTCGCGGCGGCCGAAGCCGTGCGCGCCGGGCTGGTTGAGAATGTCGCCAACTCTATGGACGGTATCGTTTTATAAGAGCGAGTTAGGGCGCTGTTATGTGCTTCGCGGCGCACGTCGTGGGGTAGAATCAGAACCGTGTCTTGGTACCGCCCGGGCGGTACCATTCTTTTGGTATTCATGCACTATGAGAGGAAGCGCTATGGACCGCTCCGAAATCTTCGACAAGATCGCCGAGGTCGCTGCTGACGTTCTGGGCGTCGATGTTGCCGAAATTAGCGAGGAGACCACCTTTGACGACCTCGATGCCAACTCGCTCGAGCGCCTGCAGCTGGTTACGGCTATCGAGGACGAGTTCAACCTCGAGATCGATGACGAGACCCTGCTCTCGCTCAACTCTGTCGCCGACGCCGTCGACGCTATCGAAGCTGCCAAGGAGGCCTAAGTCTTGGCTTTATCCGAACGACTTACGCGCGCCCAGGAAATCTTGGGCCACGAGTTCAACAATAAGGTGCTGCTGCGCGCGGCGCTTACGCATCCCTCGGCAGTCGAGGGCCAGCCGGTTTCTGCCAGCTATGAGCGCCTTGAGTTCTTGGGCGATTCCATTTTGGGCGCTGTGGTCGCACGTTCCCTGTTTGAGTCCTATCCGGAGTTTGACGAGGGCAAGCTCACGCGCCTGAAGGTGTCGCTTGTCTCGGGCGCTACGCTGTCCGAGGTTTCTCACGAGCTGGGCATCGACGACATCATTATCTTTGGTGCCTCCGAGACCGGTACCGGTGCGCGCGGCCTGCATTCGGCGCTCGAGAACGTCTATGAGTCGCTCGTGGGCGCGCTGTACCTGGATGCTGGCTGGGATGCCGCGGCGGAGTTCATTCACCGTACGCTTAAGCCGCATTTGGCTTCCGAGCGTGCCGAGCATCCTGCGAACCCCAAGTCGTTTTTGCAGGAGTGCGTGCAAGCCGACGGTCACGAACCCCCGGCGTATAAGCTCGTTGGCTCCGAGGGCCCGGCGCATGCGCCCACCTTTACCGCCGTGGTGTTGATCGATGGTATTCGTCAGGGTCGCGGCTCCGGCTCCTCAAAGAAGGAAGCCGAGGGAGCCGCCGCGCTCGAAGCGCTTGACCGCATGGGCTACACCACCAACGGCGTGATTCTCAACAAGAAGCCTGTTTAAGCGAGGAACCGTGTATCTCAAGTCCCTCACGCTCAAAGGGTTCAAGTCGTTTGCCGACCGCGCCCATATGACGTTTGAGCCGGGCCTGACCGTCATCGTCGGTCCCAACGGCTCGGGAAAATCGAACATCTCCGACTCCATCCTGTGGGTCCTGGGCGAGCAGAGCGCCAAGCAGTTGCGCGGCCAGGCCATGGAGGATGTCATCTTCTCGGGCTCGTCAGCGCGCAAGCCGGTGGGTGTCGCCGAGGTCACACTGGTGCTCGATAACTCGGACCATATGTTGCCCGTCGATTTTGACGAGGTCGCTATCACTCGTCGCATGTATCGCTCGGGCGAAAGCGAGTACCTCATCAACTCGAGTCCGTGCCGCCTGATGGACATTCAGGATATCCTGCACGATTCGGGCCTGGGCAAGGATACGCATTCCATCATCAGCCAGGGCAAGCTCGACGCCATTTTGCAGAGCCGCCCCGAGGAGCGCCGCGCCCTCATCGAGGAGGCCGCCGGCATTTCCAAGCACAAGCGCCGCAAGGAGCGCGCGCTCAAAAAGATTAAGTCGATGGACGAGCACCTGATGCGTGCCCGCGACATCAACAAGGAAATCGCCCGTCAGCTGCGACCGCTGGAGCGTCAGGTCGATCGTGCGCGCAAGTACAAAGAGCTGTCCTCGCGCGCGAACGAGCTTACGCAGATGCTGGCCGTCGACGAGCTGCGTTCGCTGCAGTCGCAGTGGAACGACCTGGAGAGCCGCTCCAAAGAGGGCGCTGCCGAGCTGGAGCTTGCGCAGTACCGCTTGGGCGAAAAAGAACGCGAGCTCGAGAAGCTTCAGGTTATGCTCGAGGAAAAGGGCCTGTTTGTGGGCGATCTGGGCGAGCAGCGCCGTCATATGCAAGATGTGGTCGGCCGCATTAACTCCGACATGCGTCTGCTTGAGGAAAAGGGCCACAACATGGTGTCGCGCCTGTCTGACATGCGCGGCCAGATTTCGAGCTCCGAGCATCAGCGTCGTCGCGTGGTCGAGGAGCTCGAGGACGCGCGTGCGCAGCTTGAGGAAGTGACCGGTGCGCACATGCAGGCCCAGGAGGACGTTGACGCCGCTGGTCCTGCCGCCGCTGAGCTCCACGAGCGGCGCGTGGCGCTCGACAATCAAATTTCGCAGCTTACGCGCGAGCAGCGCGATGTGCAGCGCGTGGCCGATAACACCGCGCTCGAGCTCGCCAAGGTGAAGGACTCACTGAGCAACGCCGAGGTCGAGGACAACATGTATGCCTCGCGCCTGGAGCAGATCGATGAACAGCTCGAGGAGGTCACGGCCTCGCTCGAGAGCCGTCGCGACCGCGCCGAGGAGCTTGAGGGCGCTCTTGAGGAAGCGCGCCAGGCTCAGGTTGATGCGCATGAGGCCACCGAGACGGCACGCGCGGCCCTGAAGGACCTGCGTGCCCGCGAGAGCGAGGCGCGCAACAAGCTGTCCGAGGTGCGCTCGGAGCTTGCCAGCCAAAAGAAGCTTGATGCCCGCATGGCCGACAGCTCGCCGCTCGTGAGCCGTCTGGTGGGTGCGCTGGGCGATGATGTCTCGGGTCGTCTGGGCGACGTACTCGAGGCCCCTCGTGAGCTCGAGGGCCTGGTCGAGCAGCTGCTTGCAGGCGATATCGATGCCCTGCTGTTTGATGACGCCGCTACGCTTGAGCGTGCCGGTCGTGCGGCTCTGGACCAAAAGAAGGCCTCGGGCGAGGCACTGCTGATGGCGCGCGGCGTGAGCGGCTCTGCTGCCGCCGAGGGCGCTGCCGGTTCGCGTCTGGTCGATCGCCTGTCCGTGCGCGCCGGGTATGGTCCGGTTGTCGAGGCCCTGCTCGGCGGCTATTACGTGGTCGATGACTTGGCTGCCGCGCTGGCTGCGCCTGTCGTTGACGGTGTGACCTATGTGACCCCCGATGGCGCCCGCGTAAGCTGTGGCGGCCTGGTGCGCGTGGGCCTCGATGCCGGCGAGGCTTCGGGTGCCTTGGAGCGCAAGCGTCGAATTCGCGAGCTGGAGGGCCTGGAGCCCGATCTGGCTGCTGTGTTTGAGCATGTGTCGGATCAGGTCGTCGAGGCCAATGCGGCCGTCGAGGAGGCGCGTGCCGCCGAGGGTGATGCCGCCGGCGAGATCGCCCGTCTTGAGGGCGAGCGCCGCTCGTTGCTCTCCGAGATCGGCCGCTTGGAGCAAAGCGCCAACAATGCCGAGGTCGAGCGCGTGCGCATCTCCAAGCGCCGCGAGCAGGCCTCCGAAGCCGTTCGCGCTGCGCGCCCGCGCGTTGACGAGCTCACCCGTTCGCGTGACGAGGCCCGCGCGCAGACAAGCGATCTGGGCTTGCAGATTGCCGAGGCTAACGACGAACTCGACCGCGTTCGCCGTGACGATTCCGAGGCTGCCGGCAAGCTCGCCGACGCCAAGGTTCGCCTAGCCCAGACGAGCGAACGCCTGCGTTCGCTGAAGGGCCGTGTGCCCGACTTGGAGCATCGTCTTGAGGGCATCGACCGTCGTATCCGCGGAACACGCCAGGCTTCGCGCTCGCTCGAGCTGCTGCGCCTGCGCGTCGATCCCATGCACGAACGCTATTCTGCCCTGTTGGAACGCGCGTCGGATTGGGCAGCGCGCCTGCGTGACCAGGCCTCTCTGGAGGAGGCGGACTCCGCTTCGCTCAAGAAGACCATCGAGGATGCCAAGGCAGAGGTTGCCCGCGCTAAGGAGCGGGTCGATACCGCCTCCGCCACGCAAAACGAGTTCAAGGTCGCGCGTGGCAAGCTCGAGGTGCAGGTAGAGGCCGCCATTAAGGCCATTACCGCCGATGGCACCACGGTACTCGAGGAAGCGCTCATGCTTCCTGCTCCTACCGACCGTGATGCCGCCGAACGCGAGCTCAACCAGCTCGTGCGCCAGATCAACAACCTGGGCCCTGTGAACCAGGTTGCCATGGAGGAGTACGAGCAGCTCAAGCGCCGCGCTGATTACATCGAGGAGCAGCTGGCCGATCTGGAGAGCGCGCGCAAGGCGCTCACCAAGATCACCGTGGCCATCGACCGCAAGATGCGTAAGGCCTTCCTGGTGACCTTCGAGAAGGTCGATGCGAACTTCCGCGAGATCTTCGCCATGCTGTTCCCGGGTGGCCAGGCACATCTGGAGATGACCGATCCCGAGCATCCGGCCGAGACAGGCATCGAGGTCGTGGCGCAGCCGCGTGGTAAGCGCATCACCAAGATGATGCTCATGTCGGGCGGCGAGAAGAGCCTGACGGCGCTCGCCCTGCTCTTTGCCGTGTATCGCACGCGTACGGTGCCGTTCTATGTGCTGGACGAGGTCGAGGCGGCACTCGATGACGCCAACCTGTCCAAGCTCATCGGCGCACTCGACGTGTTGCGTTCCGATACGCAGCTCTTGGTTATCTCGCATCAGCGCCGTACTATGGAGGACGCTGACGTCCTCTACGGCGTCTCGATGCAAGCCGACGGCGTCAGTCGCGTCGTCTCGCAAAAACTCGATCGCGAAACCGGAAAGGTCGTGAATGCATAATGGGATTCTTCGATGCTCTCTCGCGCGGACTTGAGCGCAGCCGCGAGGCCCTCAACGAGGTCTTTTACTTTGGCGGCGAGGTCGATGAGGATTTTTGGGAGGATCTAGAGGACACTCTCGTCATGGGTGACATGGGCGCCGAGGTCGCCATTCAGGTCTCCGATGACCTGCGCGATACCGCGGCCAAGAAGAACCTCAAGACCGCCCCGCAACTCCGTCGCGCCCTGGCCGAGCAGCTCGAGCAGCATTTTGTGCCCGCCGAGCGCGATCCGTTCTCCGACACGCCGAGCTGCGTGCTGTTTGTGGGCATTAACGGTGCCGGCAAGACCACGACGGTCGGCAAGATCGCGAGTGCCATGGCTGCCCGCGGCAAGAACGTCGTGATCGGCTCGGCCGATACCTTTCGCGCCGCCGCCATCGAGCAGCTCGATGTGTGGGGCCAGCGCGCCGGCGTTCCCGTCATCAAGCGCGACCGCGGCTCCGACCCGGCAAGCGTTTGCTATGACGTGCTCGACGAGGCCGATAAGCGCGGCAGCGACCTGGTGCTTATCGATACCGCCGGCCGCCTGCACACGAGCCCCGAGCTCATGCGCGAGCTTGCCAAGGTGGTCAACGTGACGCGCAAGCGCGCCGCCAATATGGCCGCCGGTCCCATGCCGGTCTCGGTTGTCCTCGTGATCGATGCCGCGACGGGCCAAAACGGCCTGAACCAGGCGCTCGAGTTTAACGAGGCGCTTGGCCTGGACGGTATTATCATGACAAAGCTCGACGGAACGGCTAAGGGCGGTATCGCCATGGCCGTGGCCGAGAAGCTCAAGCTCCCAATCCTGCGCATCGGCGTGGGCGAGCAGGTCGATGACCTGCAAGAGTTCAATGCCAAAGATTTCTGCCGCGCCCTGGTGGGCGAGTCCAATTAAGGAGTGACTAGTGTTTGATTCTCTGAGCGATCGCCTCAACGACACATTTGACCGCCTGCGCGGCAAGGGTAAATTGACCGAGGCCGATATCACCTCGGCCATGCGCGACATTCGCATGGCGCTGCTCGAGGCCGACGTCAACTTCAAAGTCGTCAAGGAGTTTGTCGCCAAGACCAAGGAGCGCTGCATGACCGCCGAGGTCATGGAGTCGCTGTCGCCGGCGCAAAACGTCGTCAAGATTGTGCTCGACGAGCTCACCGAGATGCTCGGCTCCACCGAGAGCAAGCTCGTCTTTAGCAACCGCATTCCCAATGTCATCATGCTCGTGGGCCTGCAGGGTTCCGGTAAGACCACGGCGGCCGTAAAGCTGGCCTACCTGCTCAAGAAGCAGGGCCGCTCGCCGCTGCTCGCCGCGTGCGACGTCTACCGCCCCGCCGCTGCCGACCAGCTGGCCACGCTCGGCGGCGAGATTGGCGTTCCGGTCTTCCGCGGTGACGGCGAGCATCCGGTCGATATCGCCAAGGGCGCCATTCAGGAGGCCGTCGACCACCTGCGCGACGTGGTCATTGTCGATACCGCCGGTCGTCTTCAGATCGACGAACAGATGATGCAGGAGGCCGTCGACATCAAGAAGGCCGTCAAGCCCGATCAGGTGCTGATGGTCGTCGATGCCATGACCGGCCAGGATATCGTCAACGTCGTCTCGACCTTCGCCGATCGCACCGACTTTGACGGTGTGATTATCTCCAAGCTCGACGGTGACGCCCGTGGCGGTGGCGCACTTTCGGTGCGTCAGGTGACCGGCAAGCCCATCAAGTTCGTGAGCATGGGCGAGAAGCCTGATTCGCTGGAGCCGTTCTATCCCGATCGCATGGCCAAGCGCATTCTGGGCATGGGCGATGTCGTAGGTATTATCGAGAAGGCCCAGGAGGCAGCCGATGCAGAGCAGCTTGAGGCTGCCGAGCGTATGCTGCGCGAGGGCTTCACCATGAACGACATGCTCGACCAGATGAAGGCCGTCAAGAAGATGGGCGGCATGAAGGGTATCCTGGGCATGCTCCCCGGTGGCCAGCGCGCGCTCAACCAGATGGGCGGCAACCTGGACGAGGGCATCTTCGACAAGAACGAGGCCATCATCATGTCGATGACCAAGGAGGAGCGCCTGCGTCCCTCCATCATCAACGGCCAGCGTCGCGCGCGTATCGCCAAGGGCGCCGGCGTAACCCCCACCGAGGTCAATAGCCTTATGAAGCAGTGGGGCGAGATGAATAAGATGATGGGCCGCATGCGCTCGATGGCCAATCAGGCGCAGGCCGGCGGCAAGAAGGGCAAAAAGGGAAAGAAGGGCAAGAAGATGCGCATGCCCAATATCCCTGGGCTAGACGCTATGGGTCTGGGCGGCATGGGCGGCCTGGGTACGGGCGGTCCCAAGTCCGATATGGAGCTGCTGCGCCAGATGGAAGCGCAGATGCGCAATAAGAAATAGGGCTGTAATTCCAGCTTGATATGGCAAAGGCCACTCGGAAGTTACCGGGTGGCCTTTGTTGTTGGTTTTGTTTGTTGGGTTGCGTTTGGCGTCGCGCCCCGAGCTCGCGGTGCCGTGCCGTTAGCGGCAGCCGCAGCCCTCGTGGCCCTCGTGCTCGTGATGACCGTGGCAGTTGCAGGACTCGCCATGTTCGTGGGCGTGGTCGTGGTCGTGGCAGCCGCACGTGGCCTCGCCGTTCTGTGCGAGCGTGCCGGCGATAAGGGCCTCGACGCAAGCGTCGCAGCTGCCCTGGGCGCCTGCGTATACCGTGATGCCGGCTTGGGCAAGCGCGTTGATAGCGCCACCGCCGATACCGCCGCAGATGAGCGTGTCCACGCCGCCGTTGGCGAGCAGGCTCGCAAGGGCACCGTGGCCGGTGCCGCCGGTGTCCACGACCTGCTCGCTGAGCACCTTGCCGTCCTGAATGTCGTAGATCTTGAACTGCTCGCTGCGGCCAAAGTGCATAAAGATGTTGCCGTTGTCGTACGTGGTTGCCACCCTCATGGTGTCGACCTCCTTTGCTGGCCATACGGCCGTCACTGTGGTGATGGGGGAGTACGCGATATTGCCGCCTTCGATGACGATCGCCCGTCCATTGACCAGCGCGTTTGCCACCTTGCGATGTGCTCGACTGCAAATTGCCGCCACCGTGGCGCGCGCGATGCCCATCTGCTGTGCGACTGCCTCTTGGTTAAGGCCTTCCAGGTCGCACAGGCGCAGCACCTCGAGTTCGTCGATCATCATGTCGATGGCGTCTCCGCTGGCTAGGCCGTCAGGGGTAAAGCCGCGGTATTCGGGGATGATTCCGACGCGGCGCAGTTTCTCGTGTCTTCCTGCCATGCGCACTCCTTATCTGACATATGTCAACAATAGAATAGCGAGCGAGCGGAACCGTGCAAGGTATTCTTGGCATATGTCAGAAAAAGGTAAAGGTGTTCCGCTTTCGAATGCGAGCCATGTTGCCGTGCATTGCGTGTGCCCGTCCAAGTGTCCAATCCGACACTGGGTGCCTGGGCTACAATGAATCTCGCTTATAGGCGACTGACAGGAGGGTCAATGAGCAAGGCTGATCAACAGTTTGTAGCCATGTGCCGCGATATCTTGGGCCATGGCACCACGACCGAGGGCCAAAAGGTCCGCCCGGTGTGGGAGGACGGCACCCCTGCCTATACCATTAAAAACTTTGGCGTCACGGCACGCTACGACCTGCGTGAGGAGTTCCCTGCGCTCACTCTGCGTCGTACGGCCCTCAAATCTGCCATGGACGAGATCCTATGGATCTATCAAAAGAAGTCCAATAACGTACATGACCTCAACAGCCATATTTGGGATGAGTGGGCCGACGAGACCGGCTCTATCGGCAAGGCCTACGGGTATCAGATTGGGCAGAAGAGCCATTACTCCGAGGGCGATTTCGACCAGATGGACCGTGTGCTGTACGATCTTAAGCACACGCCGTACAGTCGCCGCATCATGACCAACACGTACGTGTTTAGTGACCTGTCCGAGATGCACCTGTATCCGTGCGCCTACAGCGTGACCTATAACGTCACGCAGCGCCCGCAGGACGACAAGCCCACGCTCAACATGATTCTCAACCAACGCAGCCAGGACATTTTGGCCGCGAACAACTGGAACGTGTGCCAGTACGCTATTTTGCTTATGATGGTCGCGCAGTCGGTCGATATGATCGCTGGCGAGCTGCTGCATGTGATTGCCGATGCCCATATTTACGACCGCCATGTCGATATCGTCCGCGAACTTATCGAGCGTCCGCAGTTTGCGGCGCCCAAGGTAACGCTTAACCCCGACGTGCATGATTTCTACGCGTTTACGACCGATGATCTGATCGTCGAGGGCTATGAGCACGGCCCGCAGGTCAAGAACATCCCCATTGCGGTGTAGGTGACGCGCATGACGTGTAAGCTTTCTGCCATCGTCGCCGTGTGTGACGATTGGGGCATTGGGTGCGAGGGCGATATGGTGGTGTCTAATCACGCCGACATGCGCCATTTTGTGGCGTGCACCAATGGTTGCCCGGTCATTATGGGGCGCAAGACCCTGCTGAGTTTTCCCGGTGGGCGTCCGCTCAAGAACCGCCGCAATATCGTGCTTACCCGCGACGAGGATTTTGCCGTCGAGGGCGTCGACGTGGTGCATAGCATCGACGAGGCGCTCGCCGCGGTTGCCGATGAGCCCGTTGCGTGGGTGATCGGCGGCGGCGAGGTGTATCGGCAGTTTTTGCCGTATTGCGCCGAGGCCGAGGTCACGCACAACCATTGCACCCATGCCGTGGACACGTACTTTCCCGACTTGGACGCCGATCCCGCGTGGGAGATTGCGTGGCGTGGCGGGGTTGCCACGATTGCCTCGGGCGAGGGCGATGAGGGCGTCGATTATGAGTTCGTGACGTATCGTCGCGTTGAGGCATAAATCGTCTGGCGTGAACGGTATCATCGGGTTGTTTGAATGCATGGGGCGGCGCTTAGCGTCGCCTCGTTTGGTATAGATGTGCTGTAAAGAAGGGTACGGGCAGGCTGCTATGACTGATGCCGTTGAGGTGCTGCGAATCGACTCGCTCGTGGATGAGCGGCTCGATGCTTACGTGCGACTGACCGAGCGCGAGCTTCGCTGCGTGCTGGAGCCGCAAAAGGGCATCTTTATCGCCGAGAGTGCCAAGGTTATCGAGCGCGCGGTGCGTGCCGGATACGAGCCGGTGAGCTTTCTTTTGGGTGAACGCTGGCTCGACCAGATGATGCCGCTGTTTGAGCGCCTGGTCGTGCGCGAGGGCGCCGGCCCGGTTCCTGTGTTCGTGGCCTCCATGGAGCTCATGGAGCAGCTGACGGGCTTCAATGTGACGCGCGGTGCGCTCGCGGCATTCCGTCGTCCACGCCAGATTCCGGTTGATGAGTTCTTGGGCGGTGTCGTCGAGGCGGCGGGGGAGCGCCCGGTGCGCGTGTGCGTGCTCGAGGGTATTGTCGACCACACCAACGTCGGCGCGATTTTCCGCTCGGCCGCCGCGCTGAACGTCGATGGCATTTTGGTGAGCCCCACGTGCTGTGACCCGCTGTACCGTCGCTCGGCCCGCGTGAGCATGGGCACGGTGTTTCAGGTGCCGTGGACGCGTATTGGCAGCGAGGCGCGCGTGTGGCCGCACGATGGCCTGGCTGCGCTGCACAATGCCGGCTTTTCGTGTGCTGCCATGGCGTTGACGGACGATTCCGTATCGCTGGACGATCCCGTGCTGCAGGAGATTGACCGCTTGGCAATCTTTATGGGTACCGAGGGTGCCGGCTTGGGCGCCAAGACTATCGCGGGCTGCGACCGAGCCGTGCGCATTCCGATGGCGCACGGGGTCGATTCGCTCAACGTGGCCGCGGCGAGTGCCGTCGCCTTTTGGCAGCTGTGCCCGCACGTTAGCAATGAGTACCACTACCAGCCGGGGCTGTATCACTAGGCAGATAGTTCGCTCCGGGCTCTGATTCGGGGTGTTTCGGTCGACGCCGGTCGGTGCTAAGCTGCTATTGGCTTTGGTCTTAAATTGCCGTTTTGTTGTTTGTCGTATGCTTGTGGGGAGGGCGTGTGGCTAAGAAATCTACGGCTATCGATGTAACGCAAGGTGTTATTTGGCAGCAATTGCTGTCGCTGTGCGTTCCCATCTTCTTTAGCTCGTTTTTTCAGCAGGCCTACACGCTTATCGGTACCTATATCGTCGGCCAGTTTGGCGGCAAGCTCGCATTGGGCGGCATCCAGGCCACGATGGTGCTCACCGAGCTCTGCATTGGCTTTTGCGTTGGCGTCGGCGCCGGCTGCGCGGTCATTACCGGTCAGTATTTTGGCCAGCACGATGATGAGCGACTGAGCCGTTCGGTCCATACGGCCATGACGCTCGCGCTGGTGGGCGGTATCGTTTTCTCGATTCTTGGCATAGTGTTCGTTGAGCCCATGCTGGTGCTTATGAACACGCCGCATGAACTATTGGCCGAGGGCGTGGCCTATGCTCGTTGCTATTTTGCCGCCATGGTTGCGGCGCTGCTACTCAATATGGGAACGGCACTGCTGCGCGCCGTGGGCGACACGCGCGGGCCTGCTGTGATCATCGCTTCCGGCTGCCTTGTTAATGCGGTGCTGGATGTCATCTTCGTTGCTGTGCTTCATATGGAGGCTCTGGGCTGCGGCATCGCGGTGGCGCTGACTATTTGCTCCAATGCCACGATGATCGTGATTCGTATGATGCACGCACCGGGTGCGTGGCGGCTTTCACTGTCCAAACTCGGCATTGATCCTGGCATTTGTAAGAGCATGATCTCGTGTGGTCTGCCGCTTGGTTTTCAGTCTGCTGCGTATTCGATTTCCAACGTTTTGATTCAGGTGTCGGTCAACTCGTTTGGCGCCGATGTCACCACGGCGTGGGGTCTTTCGGGCCGCTTAGATGGCATTGTCTGGATGGTTACCGAGGCGCTTGGCGTGTCGATCACCACGTTCTCGGCACAGAACTTTGGCGCGCGCAACTACGAGCGCATGCGCAAGGGCTACCATACGTCGCTCGTGCTGTCGTTTATGCTCATTGGTGGCCTGTCTGCCGTGCTGCTGGTGTTCTCGGGTCCGTTGTCGCGTCTGTTTGTCGACGATGCTTCGATTTCGGCGTATACCACGACGATTCTTCACTTTATCGCGCCGTTCTACGCGATCTTCTCGATTATCGAAAACGCGTCGGGCTCCATTCGCGGTGCCGGCGTGAGCTTGCAGCCCATGCTGCTCACGATTTTTGGCACTGTCGTGCTCAGGGTGATCTGGGTGTTTGCGATTATGCCGTTTGATCCGTCCCTTGAGCACCTGCTGCTGGTTTACCCCGTAACCTGGCTTATCACGGCTACGATGTTCACCATCTACCACCACAGCGGCAACTGGCTCGGCCGCGCCACTGCCAAATGATCCCTTGGGACGGAGGAAAACGGATCATTTATCTCCGTCGTGATGTCGATGATCCGTTTCCTCCGTCCCCTTTGGATCAATTAGTATTCGATGCCTTGGCGGGCTAGGAGGCCTTCGTCGAAGTAGTGCTTGATGGGACGCATTTCGGTGACTAGGTCGGCAAGATCGGCCAGTGGCAGCAGTCCGCGGCCGGTGAGCACGAGCTCCGTGGTGGCAGGCTTCAGCGCGATCAGCCCCTCCACATCCTCGCGCGTCACAAAGCCGCGGCGCATGGCCTCGCCGAGTTCGTCCAGAATGAGTACATCGACCTGCGAGATCTGTTCGCGTGCAAGTTCCATGATCTGCTCGGCGCAAGCCTCGGGCGTATCGCGGTCAGCCTGTACAATGCGCAGCCCCAGGCGCGGGGCGGCATCGTGTTCGGCGCAGTGCAGCTTCTTGGCAAACTGCAGCATGAGTACGTCGAGCTCATAACCTGTGGCGCGCATCGCCAATCCCAGCGCAGCCGTGGTTTTGCCCTTGCCGTCGCCCGTATAGATCTGAACCTTGCCGACTTCGAGTGATGCCATCTCTATCCTTTCGTGTCCGGCGTCGGTTTATCGCCGTCTGGGTTGGGTATTCTAGATAGCATTATCAACCCCAGTAGATGGAGTTCAAGCAGATGGAGATGGATGACAACAAACGTAGACGGAATATGATCCTCTACGTGCTCATCGCCTTCGTCGTCTACCTCGTGCTCTCGACCGTTCTGTTCCCCAACATCGGTCACACGCAGCAGATTACGAAGACCGATTACTCGACGTTTGTCAAAGCGCTCGATAAGAAGAGCGTCGACAAGGTCGAGTACAATACGGACGATTACACGATTTATTACACCAAGAAGGGCGAGGACGAGAACATCGCCTACAAGACGACCGGTGTACCGAATGACGCGGGCTTTACCGATCGCGTGCTTGAATCTGGCGCCTCGCTTGAGTCAGTCGTTCCCGATAAGAACTCGGGTTTGATGACCTATTACCTGCTCACCCTCATTCTTCCTATGGCGATTTTCTTCCTGATCGGCTGGTGGCTCAACCGCCGCATGAAGAAGGCCATGGGCGATGACGGTCCGTCGATGAACTTTGGCGGCGGTGGTTTTGGCGGCGGTGGACTGGGCAAGTCCGGCGCGCGCGTGATCGCCTCCAAGGACGTGGGCGTGACCTTTAAGGATGTCGCCGGCCAGGAAGAGGCCAAGGAGTCCCTCAAGGAGGTCGTCGACTTTCTGGAGAAGCCGCAGCGCTACGAGGAGATTGGCGCCAAGCTGCCGCGCGGCGCTCTCCTTGTCGGCCCTCCGGGTACCGGTAAGACCCTGCTTGCCAAGGCTGTTGCCGGCGAGGCGGGCGTGCCGTTCTTTAGCATTTCGGGCTCTGAGTTTGTTGAGATGTTCGTCGGCCGCGGCGCCGCCAAGGTGCGCGATCTGTTTAAGCAGGCCAAGGAAAAGGCCCCGTGCATCGTCTTTATCGATGAGATCGATACCATCGGCAAGAAGCGCGATGGCGGCGGCTTTAGTGGCAACGACGAGCGCGAGCAGACGCTCAACCAGCTACTGACCGAGATGGACGGCTTCGATAACCATAAGGGTATTGTCGTTCTCGCTGCTACCAACCGCCCCGACAGCCTTGACCCGGCCCTGCTGCGCCCCGGTCGTTTTGACCGCCGCATCCCCGTTGAGCTGCCCGACCTGACTGGTCGCAAGAACATCCTCGAGCTGCATGCGAAGAGCGTGAAGACGCAGCCGCCGATCGACCTGACTGCGATTGCCCGCGCCACGCCCGGTGCCTCGGGCGCCGACCTGGCCAACATCATCAACGAGGGCGCCCTGCGAGCCGTCCGCGAGGGTCGCAAGCGTGCCACGCAGGACGATTTTGAGGAGTCGGTTGAGGTCGTCATCGCCGGTCAGCAGCGTAAGTCTACGGTGCTGTCCGACCACGAGAAGCAGGTCGTGTCCTACCACGAAATCGGCCATGCCATCGTTGCCGCTCGCCAGAAGGGCTCCGCGCCGGTCACCAAGATCACCATCGTGCCTCGCACGAGCGGCGCTCTGGGCTACACCATGCAGGTCGAGGAGGACGAGCGCTTCCTGACGACGCGCCAGGAGGTGCTGGACAAGCTCACTGTCTACTGCGGTGGTCGCGCTGCCGAGGAGCTCATCTTTGGGGAGATGACGACCGGTGCCGCCAACGATATTGAGCAGGCCACCAAGCTCGCCCGCAACATGGTGACGCGCTTTGGTATGTCCGACGAGTTTGGCATGATGGCGCTCGGTACCGTGCAGAACGCGTATCTCAATCAGGACACGTCGCTCACCTGCGCTCCCGGTACGGCCGAGCGCGTGGACGCAATTGTCGCCAAGTTGATCGAGGATGCGCACGACCGCGCCCTGCAGATCCTGAAGGAGAACAAGTTCAAGCTCCACGAGCTGGCTCGTTATCTGTACAAGAAGGAGACGATCACGGGCGAGGAGTTCATGAATCTCCTCACGCGCGAGAATCCGCTGATGCCGAAGCAGCAGTAATACTAGTTGCGCAGTGTCAATCGCCCCATTTGAGTGTCCATCTCAAATGGGGCGTTTTGCGTGGGGAGTGTTGTTTATGAAGATCGTGGTGAGCGCCTGTTTAATGGGCGAGAGCTGCAAGTATAACGGGCTCGACAACTATCATCGAGAGCTGATCGAGGCTTGCGAGCGCACGGGGACCGAGGTCCTCTTGGTGTGCCCTGAGGTCTTTGGCGGCCTGCCCACGCCGCGCAAGCCGTCCGAGATTGTGAACGGCGAGGTCCGTACCTGCGAGGGCATCTCGGTTGATCGCGAATTTCGCCTGGGTGCCCAACGTGCGCTCGATATGTGCGAGCAGGCAGGCGGACCGGAAGAGATCGCGGCGTGTGTTTTGCAGGACCGCAGTCCCTCGTGTGGTGCAGGGCACATTTACGACGGAACATTCAGCGGCACCCTCACAGCGGGTAATGGTGTTTTTGTCGATCTGCTGCTGCGTCACGGGTACCGCGTGATTCCGGCTAGCGAGTTCGACCCGAGCATGCTGAAATAGCAAATGAGGGGGGGCGGCCATCGAGTGGATGGTCGCCCCCTTTGCTGGCAAGGTAAACTATTTCAACAAATGTTCAATGGCTTTTGCCCAGATAAAACCTGCCAAAATAAACCTGTCCCTTTTTGGTAGGTTAGGCAAGGAGGGTGTGGCCGTAGGCGTTGGCGGCCTTGATGGCAGCGGCGAACTTCTTGTCGGTGAAGGGCTCCGGGTTGCCCTGCTTCCACTCGTTGGTGGCGTGTGCGTACTTGCACAGAGCAGGGATATCGGCCTCGGAAAGCCCGACCTGCTCAAGCGTCACGGGCAGGCCCATCTGCTTGTTAAAGGCGGCGTAGCGCTCAAGGTTCTCGGTGTCGCCCGTGTAGGCGAACAACACCAGCACACCCAGGCTTACGACTTCGCCGTGCAGGTAGGTGCCCTCACGCGGAATGCTGCAGGTGGCGTTGTAGAACGCGTGCGCCACGCTCGAGTTGTAGTAGTAATCGTTCTGGTTGGTCAGGTTGGAGACGTAGCCCGTGTTGACCACGATGTCGAGCGCGATTTGTTTGACGGCCTCGCTTGACAGGTTCTGGCGCACGTCCTCAAGACCCTGTACGCCATAGGTAAACAGCGGCTCGGAGCAGGTGTGGGCGAGTGCCAGGCCAAGACCGGCGGTGTGCTCCAGGTTGCCGGCGCTCGTGGCGTACTCGACTTCGGGCTGCTTGGACAGGGCATCGCCCACGCCGGCCCAGAAGTACTCCGCCGGAGCCTCGGCGATGATCTTGGGATTGATAAAGATGTGCGCGGGGCGGTTGGGGTACGAATAGCCCTCGAGCGAGCCGTCGTCGTTGTAGACAACGGCAATGGCGGTCGCGGCGGAGCAGTTGGAGCAGATCGTCGGGACAGTGAAGACGATCTTCTTGAGCTCGATGGCAGCTGTCTTGACGGTGTCGAGTGCCTTGCCGCCGCCGCAGGCGATGAGCACGTTGGCTTCCTGGCAGGCGGGGGAGTTTACGACCTTGGCGATATTGGCGCGCGTACTGTTGGTGCCGTAGACGCGCGTCTCCAGAACCTCGACGTCCGTGCCTGCCAGCGCAGCCTCGATACCGGGTAGGGCTGCGGCCAGTGCTCGCTTGCCGCCAATGATGGCGACTTTCTTCGCGCCGTACTCCGCCAGTGCGGCGGGCAGCTCGGTAAAGCAATCCTCGCCAACGGTGTAGTCGCTCATTCCAATCGTGCGCATAGGTGCCTTCTTTCGCTCGATAAAGTGCTTACAGGTATTTTGCTCCAAGAGTAGATTCACGGCCGCAAGAAATTTCGAACTTATAAAACCAATGTTTAGGGTTTTTCGACGGCGCGGAACGTGCTAGCATACTCCGCATAAGCGTTGATGGGGACGAGTAGTCGGCCGTCCGCATGCTACAGAGAGCGGGGAGCGCTGAGAACCCGTGCATGCGACCGATGAAAATCACCCCGGAGCTGCGGTCCCAACGGGCGCGCCGCACAGGCACGTCTTAGTAGATATCGCCGAGGTGGTCGTCGATACAGGCCAGCCGAGTAACGGATGCGAGTGCGCGAATACGTGGGCGAGGGCATCTAAGCTGGGTGGTTAAGCGAAGAGCTTTTACGGGCAGGCTGCCCGTTTTGTGGCGCTTCGTCCCAGCTTGTAGGGACGGGCGCTTTTTTGGTGCCCAACGGGCGTGCGCGCCCACGACATGAAAGGGGTACCGTGGCAAACGAGTACAAGCAGACGATGAATCTGCCCAAGACCGGTTTTCCCATGCGTGCCGGTCTTTCCAAGTCCGAGCCCAAGCGACTCAAGGACTGGCAGGACAACAAGGTCTACGAGCAGGTTCTGAAGAAGAACGAGGGTCACAAGAAGTTCGTGCTGCACGATGGTCCTCCGTACGCCAACGGCCCGATCCATATCGGCCACGCCATGAACAAGATCTCCAAGGACATGATCAACCGTTACTGGATGATGCAGGGCTATGAGGTTCCCTATGTCCCCGGTTGGGACTGCCACGGTCAGCCGATCGAGCACAAGGTCGAGGAGAAGCTCGGCACCGAGAAGTTCAACCAGACCCCCACGGCTAAGATCCGTGAGCTCTGCAACGAGTTCGCTGTCGAGAACATCGAGCTGCAGAAGGCCGGCTTCCGTCGCCTGGGCGTGCTCGGCGATTGGGACAACCCGTATCTGACGCTCTATCACCAGCATGATGCCGCCGATATCGAGGTCTTTAAGGCCATGTTCGATAAGGGCATGATCTATCGCGGCCACAAGCCGGTTCACTGGTGCAAGCACTGCCACACCGCACTCGCCGAGGCCGAGATCGAGTACTCCGACGAGACGAGCCCGTCCATCTTCGTGCGCTTTGAGATGACCTCCAAGCCCGCCGGCCTCGAGAACTTCGACGGCCCGGTCGACTTTATCATCTGGACGACCACCCCTTGGACCATCCCCTCCGACCAGGCCGTTTCCCTTAAGCCCGGCGCTGCCTATGTTGCCGTCGAGCACGACGGTCGTGCCGAGGTCATGCTCGAGGACCTGGCTCCCAAGTGCTGTGAGGAGTTTGGCTGGGAGTACACCCCGGTTATGGTCGACGGCAAGGCCTATGTGGTTCCCGCTGAGACCTTCCACCACATCCACTACAAGCAGCCGATCTTTGACGGTGTTGAGGGCGTGGCGCTGCTGGCCGATTACGTCGGTGTCGATGACGG